>CAISYQ010000079.1 GCA_903889735.1 uncultured Methylibium sp. | reverse complement strand
GGCCCATGGGGGCCCGCCGCGGTGAGCCCCGCGGCGGTGCCCGCCTGGACCTGATCGCGACCCTGCGCGCTGCCGCCCCCTGGCAGCCGCTGCGGCGGCGCGAGCGGGCGGCTCGCCAGGCGGCTGCGGCGCTGGAATCCACCGCCTTGGAAGGGGCGAGTGGCGGGCGTGGCCCGGGTGCCGTCCGGGTGGTGGTGCCCGCCCCGCGCGTCGAGGTGCGCCGCGAGGACTTCCACATCACCCGCTACCGCGAGCGGCGCGAGACCACCACCATCTTCGCGGTCGATGCCTCGGGCTCGGCGGCGCTGCACCGGTTGGCCGAGGCCAAGGGTGCGGTCGAGCTGCTGTTGGCCGACTGCTACGTGCGCCGCGACCGGGTGGCGCTGATCGCCTTCCGCGGTGCGGGCTGCGAGCTGCTGCTGCCGCCGACGCGCTCGCTGGTGCGTGCCAAGCGCAGCCTGGCCGCGCTGCCGGGCGGCGGCGGGACGCCCTTGGCTGCCGCGATCGATGCCGCCGCGGCCCTGGCCGACGCCGTGCGCCGCCGCGGCGAGACGCCGGTGGTGGTGTTCCTGACCGACGGCCGCGCCAACATCGGCCGCGACGGCGCGGGCGGTCGCGAGCGCGCCACCGCCGATGCCCAGGCCGCCGCCCGCGCCCTGCGCGCCATGGGCCTGAGCGCGTTGCTGCTCGACACCTCGCCCCAGCCCCAGCCGGCCGCGCGGCAGATTGCGCAGGCCATGGGCGCGCGCTACCTGCCGCTGCCCTATGCCGGCGCGGCCGAGCTGTCGCTCGCGGTGCGGGCCGCCTCCGCGGGACCGGTCGGGTCGGCAGCGCGCTGAGCCGCGGTGCGGAACGACATGCTCTCGCCACCCTTCGCGACGGCGTCCCTCAGGCCACCGATGAACCACCGATGACCAACCGGCTGTCTTGGGAGCGCGATGGGCGCGACTGGCCCCACCGCGAGGCCAGCCGGTTCGTGGAGGTGGCCGGCCTGCGCTGGCATGTGCAGCGCTGGGGGGCGTTTCCGCAGCCGGCCGCGGACGCGCCCTTCGCGACCCGCCCGCCGGTGCTGCTGCTGATCCACGGCACCGGCGCCTCCACCCATTCCTGGCGCGAGCTGGCGCCGCGCCTGGCCGCGCATTTCCACGTCGTGGCCTGCGATCTCCCCGGCCATGCCTTCACCGCCATGCCGCCGCCCTGGCAGCTCAGCCTGCCCGGCATGGCGCAGGCGCTCGGCGCCCTGATGGCCGAGCTGAGGCTGGCGCCGGCGCTGGTGGTGGGCCATTCGGCCGGGGCCGCGATCGGCGCGCGCATGTGCCTGGACGGGCATATCGAGCCGGCCGCGCTGGTCTCGCTGGGCGGCGCCTTCCTGCCGCTCGGCGGCCTGGCAGGCCAGCTGTTCTCGCCGGTCGCCAAGCTGATGGCTGCGGCGCCCTTCGTGCCCCGTTTCTTCGCCTGGCGAGCCGAGGACGATGCCCTGGTGCGGCGTCTGCTCGACGGTACTGGATCCAAGCTCGACGACGAGGGCGTGGCCCTCTACGCCCGCCTGGTGCGCAACCCGGGCCATGCCGCCGGCGCGCTGGCGATGATGGCCAACTGGGACCTCACGCCCATGGCCCAGGACCTGCGGCGCCTCAAGCCTGCGCTCACCCTGGTGGCCCCCACCAACGACCTCACCATCCCGTCCGAACAGGCCCGTCGCGTGCAGGCCCTTCTGCCTGGTGCCACCCTCATCGAGCTCCCCGGCCTTGGCCATCTCGCCCACGAGGAGCAGCCCGAGCGGGTGGTGGAACTGCTGCTGCAGGTGGGCCGGGAACAGGGCTTGATCGACGCGCGGTGAAAACGGGCAATGGGGCTGGTCGCGCCGATCACGCCGAAAAGGCTGCGCGGGCATCGTCGGTGCCACGCAGCACCCCTGCCGGCCGCGTCCAGCTCAACAGGGCCCGCTCAGCCTTGTCGGGCGAGGGTCAGGGCTGCACCTGGTCGATCACCAGCGTCAGTTCGCCGCCACTGGGCACGACCGGCTGGGCGATGAGGTCGCCCGGCTGGGGCATGGCATTCCCGGATTTCGAGATCCGGGCGCCGACCACGACGCGGGGGAATTTGGAGAGCTTGAGCTCGGGCGACATGGCCTGGCTGTCGTCGAGGGTGAAGCGGATCGGCAGCTCGGACGCGCGGTGCCGGCGGATCGCCAGCGGCATGCGCGGGCCCTCGGCGGCGCGGGCGAAGATGAAGACGGTGTCCTCGGGGCCGACGCGCGCCGCCAGCGACGGGGCCAGGCGCAGGCTGCCGGAGACCGAGGTGGCGGCAAGGGCCGGGCTGCCGGGGGGGGCGGCCGTGGTGTTGCCAGGGACCGGACCACCGGACGGCGGGGCTGCCGTGGCGGTGCCCGAGGGGCCGGCGACGCCGGCAGCCTGCGCAGGCACTGTGGGTGCCGTGTTTGCGGCCGCGGCGGCTCCCGGGCCGGACAGTTTGCGAGCCTCGGCCAGGCTGGCGTCGATGTTCGCGGCCATTTCGCTGCCCGCCGGCACGTTGACCCGGGCGCGGGTCCAGAAGGTGGCAGCCGCGCTGTAGTCCCGGCGGTCGAAGGCGGCGCTGCCGGCCAGCACCAGGGCCTTGAGGTTGTTCGGGTCGAGCTTCAAGGCCGCCTCGACCAGGCGGGTGGGCTCGCCGGCCAGTGAGCGCCCCTGCTTCATGGCCAGCACATCGGCGCGGTCGGCCAGCAGCTGCGGCTCCTGCGGCGCCAAGGCGATGGCGCGCAGGTAGGCGCGGTCGGCTTCGTCGAAACGCTGCATGGAGGCATAGGAGCGCGCCAGCAGCACCCAGCCCTCGACCTCGTTGGGCTGCCCGGCCATGCCCTCCAGGCGCTGGGCGAGCTGGTCGACCATCGCGGCCACGTCGGTCTCGCTCACGGCGGCCGGCGCAGTGGCCATCCGGGGTGACAAGGCCTCCCGGTTGCCCAGGGTGGCGTAAAGACCCAGCGCCACCGCCGGAACGAACAGGGCCATCGTGACCGCGGTCCAGGTCGCCCGCGGGGCCGCGGCGGTGGTGTTGGATCGGCCGCTGCCATGGGCCCGCGACGCGGGTTCGGCATCCGCCCCTTCTTCGTCCAGCGCCCGGCGTTCGATCTCGGCGCGGGCGGCTCGGGCCGCCTCGGCGTCGATCGCGCCCGCGGCCTGTTCAGCGTCGAGCTGGGCCAGCTGCTCGCGCAGCAAATCCAGGTTGGCGCGCTCGCGGGGCAGCGGCGCCTGGCCGTCGGCCGGGCGGGGGCGGCGCAGCAGCGCGGGCAACAGCAGGCCCAGCGCCAGGGCCAGCAGGGCGCTGGCGGCGATCCAGAACAGGGTCATCGGGGCTCCTGGCCAGGGGTGAGCAGGGCGCGAGCGCGCTCGGCCTCGGCGGGGCTGAGCGCGGTGGGGCCCAGGGCGCGGCGTCGGCGCCGGATGTGGGCAGCGCCCACCGCTGCGGCCACCAGCAGCAGGGCGAAGGGCCCGACCCACAGCAGCACGGTGGTGGCTTTCAGTGGCGGCCGGTAGAGCACGAAATCGCCGTAGCGCTCCACCATGTAGTCGAGGATCTGCCGCTCGCTCTGCCCTTCGCTCAGCTTCAGGCGGATCTGGCGGCGCAGGTCGACGGCCAGGTCGGCGTGCGAGGCGGCCAGCGTCTCGTTCTGGCAGACCAGGCAGCGCAGCTCGGCAGCGATGGCCAGCACGCGCACCTCGAGGGCTGGATCGGCGGCCATCGGCGCCGCCGCCGCCGGCTCGCCGGCCTTGGCGGGGCGAGGCGTCTGGGCCGCTGCCAAGGCGTCGGGTGTCCGAACGGGGTCTGTGGCGGGCGGGGCCGCTGACGCGCCCTGGGCCTGCACGACCGAGGCGATCAGAGCCAGGCCCACCCCCAGCAGGAGCGCCGCCAGCGCGGCCGTGCCGGTCCGGTGACCCCCATTCGACGGTGTGCCGCCGGGGTTCATTTGCATCCCGCAGGCGTTTCGGGGATCAGACATCGTCCCGCCTCAGCTTCTCGACCAGCGGCAGGATGGTGTCCTGCAGGGCCTCGGCCGTGACCGGCCCGATGTGCTTGTGGCGGACCACGCCGCGCTTGTCGATCACGAAGGTCTCGGGCACGCCATAGACGCCGTAGTCGATGCCGACCAGGCCGGCGGTGTCGGACAGCGAGAACTTGTAGGGGTTGCCGAAGCGCTGCAGCCAGGCGAGCGCGTCGTCGCGCTGGTCCTTGTAGTTGAGGCCGTAGAGTGGCACCAAGCCCTGCTGGGCCAGCTGGACCAGGAGCGGGTGTTCGGCGCGGCAGGCCACACACCAGGAGGCCCAGACATTGAGCAGCCAGACCTGCCCGCGCAGATCCTGCGGCGAGAAGCGCAGCCCGGGCTCGGCGAGTTGGGGCAGGTTGAAGGCCGGGGCGGGCTTGCCGATGAAGGGCGAGGGGACCTGCCGGGGGTCTCGGTTCAGGCCCACGGCCAGGAAGCCGGCCAATACCAGGAAGAGGATCAGCGGCAGGAGCGCGCGTTTCATTGGACGGCGCCCTCGCGGGCCAGGGCCGGACTGAGGGGCGACGCCGCCGGTCCGGAGGGCGCAGATCCGGAGCTGGTCATGGGAGCCGTCACGCGGCGGGCGCGGTAGCGGCGATCGAAGACGGCCAGCATGCCGCCCAGGCCCATCAGCAGGCAGCCGATCCAGATCCAGTTGACGAAGGGTTTGTGGTGCAGGCGCACGGCCCAGGCGGTGTCGCTGACCGGCTCGCCGAGCGAGGTGTAGAGGTCGCGGGTGAGGCCGCGGTCGAGCGAGGCCTCGGTCATGGCCATGCGGCTGACGTCATAGAGGCGCCGCTCGGGGTGCAGCACGCCCACCGGCTCGCCGCCGGGGCCGGTGACGGTGAGCTCGGCCCGGCGTGCGGTGTAGTTGGGGCCGCGCCGCTCGGTCACGCCTTCGAACCGGAAGCCGTAGCCGGCGACGCTGGCGGTCTGGCCGGGCTCCATGCGCACGTCGCTCTCGCTCTCGTAGCCGCTCACCACGGTGACGCCGACGATGAAAACCGCCACCCCGAAGTGGGCCAGCAGCATGCCGTAGTAGCTGGGGGGCTGGGCGCGCAGGGCGGGGCCGAGGGCCGCAGGATGGTCGCGCAGGCGGCTCACCAAGTTGACCAGGGTCGCGCCCGTGATCCAGGTGGCCAGCAGCAGGCCGAAGCCGATCATCGGCGTCCACTTGCCCAGCAGCAGCGGCGCCACCACGGCGGCCACGAAGCTCACCGCCGCGGCCCATTTCAGGCGCATGGCCAGATCCGGGAGCCGGGCCTCGCGCCAGCGGGCCATCGGGCCGATCCCCATGAGGAAGAGGGCCGGCGCCATCAGCGGCACGAACACGGCGTTGAAGTAGGGCGGGCCGACCGAGATCTTGCCCATGTCCAGGGCGTCCAGCAGCAGCGGGTAGATCGTGCCGAGCATCACGGCGGCCGCGGCCACCACCAGCAGCACGTTGTTGGCCAGCAGGGCCGACTCCCGCGACACCGCCTCGAAGCTGCCCCCCAAGCCGACCCGGGGCGCGCGCCAGGCAAAGAGCGTCAGCGAACTGCCGACCACGAGCACCAGGAAGCCGAGGATGAAGAGGCCGCGGGCCGGGTCGGTGGCAAAGGCATGCACCGAACTCAGCACGCCGGAACGCACGATGAAGGTCCCGAGCAGCGAGAGCGAGAAGGTGAGGATCGCCAGCAGCGCGGTCCACATCTTGAAGCCGCCGCGCTTCTCGGTCACCGCCAGCGAGTGGATCAGCGCCGTGCCCACGAGCCAGGGCATGAAGGAGGCGTTCTCGACCGGGTCCCAGAACCACCAGCCGCCCCAGCCCAGCTCGTAATAGGCCCAGAAGCTGCCGAGCGCGATGCCCACGGTCAGGAAGCACCAGGCCACCGTGGTCCAGGGCCGCGACCAGCGCGCCCAGGCGGTGTCGAGCCGGCCGGCCAGCAGCGCAGCGACGGCGAAGGCGAAGGCCACCACGAAGCCGACATAGCCCATGTACAGCATGGGCGGGTGGATGATCATTCCCGCGTCCTGCAGCAGCGGGTTCAGGTCCTTGCCGTCGGGGGCGGCCGGCAGCAGGCGCTCGAAGGGGTTGGAGGTGAAGAGCGTGAACAGCAGGAAGCCGCAGCTGATCAGGCCCATGACCCCAAGCACCCGCGCCACGGTGCGGTCGTCCAGCGTCTTGGAGAACAGCGCCACCGCCAGCGTCCAGCCGGCCAGGATCAGGGCCCACAACAGGATCGAGCCCTCGTGGTTGCCCCAGACGGCGGTGACGCGAAAGACCAGCGGCAGGGCGGAGTTGGAATGGTTGGCCGCCAGCAGCACCGAGAAGTCGTTGGTGACGAAGGCGTGGGTCAGGCAGCCGTAGGCCACCGCCACCAAGAGAAACTGCGCGGCTGCGGCCGGGCGGGCCACGCCCATCCACACGGCGTCATTGCGGCTCGCCCCGGCCAGGGGCAGCAGGGCCTGGACCAGCGTGACGGCCAGCGCCAGGGTCAGCGCGAAGTGACCGAGCTCGGGGATCATGGGCGGGCTCCGGTCGGCGTGGGGGCTGGGGTGGCAGGGTCGTTGGCGGACTGGGCTGTGGCGCCCGGGGGCGGGAGCTGGCCCTGGCGGGCGCGGGCCAGGGCCTCGGCGGCTTCCGGCGGCATGTAGTTCTCGTCGTGCTTGGCCAGCACCTGCTCGGCACGGAACACGCCGCTTGCATCGAGCTGGCCCTGGGCGACCACGCCCTTGCCTTCCTTGAAGAGGTCGGGCAACAGGCCGGTGTAGCTGACGGGCACCTTTTGGGCCAGATCGGTCACGACGAAATGGACGGTCAGGCCGGTGGCGTCGCGCTGGATGCTGCCTTCCTCGACCAGGCCGCCGAGCCGGAAACTCCGCTCGCGCGGCGCTTCCTGGGCGGCCACCTGGCTGGGGCTGAAGAAGAACACCAGGTTGCTCTGGAAGGCGTTGAGCACCAGGGCGGCGGCGGCCCCCAGCGTGGCCAGGCCGCCGAGGATGGCGAGCCCGCGTTTGGTTCTAGGTTTCATTCGATGTCCTTGGACCACCTTCAAGCGGGTCGTCGCCGGGGTCGGCCGCGCTGCTCAAGGCGCGCCGCCGCGCCGAGAGCGCGGCCAGTTCACCCACCACCGCCAGCGCGCAGGCCCCGAACGAGCCCCAGACATAGAGCCCGTAGCCGCCCATCTCGAAGAAATTCGAGGCGCTGCCCCAGTTCATCATGCGGCGGCCCTCTCCTGCCGGGTGGCGGCCTGCGCCCAGGCGGCGTCCCGTTCACGTTCCAGCAGCAGCAGGCGGGTGCGCATCAGCGCCACGGCAATGCAGTAGGCCCAGAAGGCCAAGGCCATCAGCAGCATGCCGGTGAGCATGGTGGTGGCCATGCTGGGGGCCCGCGTCAGGCTGACCGAGGCGCCTTGGTGCAGCGTGTTCCACCACTTGACCGAGAAGTAGATGATGGGCACGTTCACCGCCCCCACCAGGGCCAGTACGGCGGCGGCTCGATCGGCCCGGCGTGGATCCTCAATGGCGGCATGCAGTGACATGTAACCTAGATACAGGAAGAGCAGGATGAGTTCCGACGTCAGTCGTGCATCCCATACCCACCAGGCACCCCAGGTCGGCTTGCCCCAGAGGGCGCCGGTCCACAGCGCGAGAAAGGTCATCAGCGCACCGGTCGGGGCCAGCGCCAGGGCCAGCACCGAGGCCAGCCGGGCATTGAAGACCAGCCCGATGCCGGCCCAGAAGGCCATCGCGAGATAGACCACCATCGACATCCAGGCCGCCGGCACATGCACGAAGATGATGCGGTAGGCCTCGCCTTGCTGCGCATCCGTGGGCGCCACAAAAAACCCGACGTAGAAGCCCGCCGCGGCCAGCAGCAGGGCCACGGCCATGAGCCAAGGCACAAGCCGGCCCGCCAGCGGGTAGAAGCGCTGAGGCGCGGCGTACTTGAACCAGTTGATGGCGGTGGACGGCATGGGAGGACGGTGGCGAACCGAAGGTCGGCCGGCGGCTGTTATTGTGCCGCGGCCCTATTCGACAGCGATCCGCAGGGCCACCGCCGCGGCCAACGGCGCGAGGAACAGGCCCAGCACCAGCATGGCGCCCATCAGCGAGAAATGCCCGGCCACCCCCAGGCCCGCCTGCACTGCATCGACCGCTCCGGCGCCGAAGATCAGCACCGGCACATAGAGCGGCAGCACCAGCAGCGACAGCAGCACGCCGCCGCCGCGCACCCCCACGGTCAGCGCCGCACCGATCGCGCCGACCAGGCTGAGCAGTGGCGTGCCCAGCAGGAGCGAGATCAGCAGCACGCCGGTGGCCTCACCCGAGAGGCCGAACTGCAGCGCGAGCAGTGGCGAGGCGAGCGCCAGCAGCGCGCCGCTGCCCAGCCAGTGCGCGGCGGTCTTGGCCAGCACCAGCAGGGGCAGGGGGGTGGCGGCCAGCAGCAGCTGCTCGAGCGTGCCGTCCTGGTGGTCGTCGTTGAAGAGCCGCGCCAGCGACAGCATCGAGGCCAGCAGGGCGGCCACCCACACCACCCCGGCCCCCATGCGCCGCAGCAGCGCCGGTTCCGGGCCGACCCCGATCGGGAACAGGCTCACCACGATGAGGAAGAAGAACAGGGCGGCGCTGGTGTCGGCGCGCCGCCGCAGCGCGATGCGCAGGTCGCGCTGCAGAACGCAGCGCATGCCGCTCCAGGCGCTGGTCGGCGCAGGGGCGAGGCGGCCGGTCACAGCGACAGCACCTGCTGGGCCGCGGCGCCGTCCAGGGCCACCGACTGGTGGCTGGTGAGCACGACGATCCCGCCCGCGGCGAGCCGTGAGGTGATGAGGTCCGACAGCCAGGCGGTGGCGGCGGTGTCCAGCGCGTTGAAGGGCTCGTCGAGCACCCAGAGGCCGGGCGCTGCCGGCAGCGCCAGCCGGGCCAGGGCCACCCGCTTGCGCTGACCCTGGGACAGCGCGCGGGCGGGCACCCGCTCCCGGCCCTTCAGGCCGGCGGCGGCGAGCGCCAGGGCGGCGTCACGGCGGGTCACGGTGGCGCCGCCCAGCGCGCCGGCGGCCTCGAGGTTCTCGATCGGCGTCAGCTCGTCCTTCAGCGCGGCCGCGTGACCGATGTAGACCAGCTCGCGGTTGAACTCCTCGCGCAGCCGGGTGACGGCCTGTCCGCGCCACAACACCTCGCCGGCGGTCGGGGCGAGCAGGCCGCAGACCATGCGCAGCAGGCTGGTCTTGCCGCTGCCATTGGCGCCTTGCACCCGAAGCAACCCGCCGGCCGCCACACCCAGCCGCAAATCGGCGAACAGGCGCCGACCGCCGCGCGTCCCCTCGAGTCCGACCAGGTCAAGCACGCGAGTGGGCGCCGTGCCAGGGGCTTGCGCTGGGTCGGAGCGTGGCGGTCATGGAGGAGTGTGGTGACGAACCAGCCTCGGGTGGGCGTGGCGGGTGGTGGAGCGCGGAACGAGGCTTCGATTGCCCTGGCGGGGACGTGGAGCCAAAGAGAAATTCAGTGTAAGCGCTGGTTTGGCGGCCGAGAGCCCCGTGATCGACGGCTTGGCCTGGCTCGGCCCGAGCGCCGCGCCGCGGGACCTGCGATTTTTCACCCGCGAGAGCGACAGCGGGTGGATCGGCGTCACCTGAAGTGTCGGTCGTTGCCGGGTCGGGTGCGGCCCTGGGTCGCTGGCTGGGGTGTCGCCGGGTCGGTGGGTCGGCGTCGATCTGCACCGGGCCTGCATATTCAGGGGCCGCAAAAAACTAGAATCTGAGCGCGGCGTGACCGGCCAGCGCCGGGCGCGTCCGGTTGGCGCCTGCACCACGGGCCGCTACCGGATGCCGCCGCGGCCGATCTGGCGAAACCCCCGAACCGGTGGGTCGAGTCAGGCGCCCCGTCAGCCCGGCCCTGTCTTCACTGCCCACGCCCTCATCACGCCCCTTGGGGCCCCAAGGAACGGACTTTCCCGATGACGAACAATTTCCAGGACCTGCTCTCCCGTGGTGATGATGCCGCGATCGCCCTGCGCGCTCCCGGCCGCCCGGCCCTCACCCACGGTGGGCTGCGTGCCCAGGTCGAGGCCACGATCACCAGCTTGAACGCCCTGGGCGCGGGCCGCAACGACCGCGTCGCGATCGTCCTGAACAACGGCCCCGAGATGGCCGCCTGCTTCATCGCCTGCGCCGCTGGGACCACCAGCGCGCCGCTGAATCCCGCCTACCGCGGCGACGAGTTCGAGTTCTACCTGTCGGACCTGGGCGCCAAGCTGCTGATCGTCGAGCGCGGCAGCGTCAGCCCCGCGGTCGAAGTCGCCCAGAAGCTCGGCGTGCGGGTCGTGGACCTGGTTGTCGAGGAGGGCCTGCCGGCCGGCAGCTTCACGCTGCAGGCCCGCGATGGCGCCCCGTCCATCCCAGCGGCCCTCGGCGGCTACGCCGGGCCGGGCGATGTCGGCATGGTGCTGCACACCTCTGGCACCACGTCTCGTCCCAAGATCGTGCCGCTTTCTGTCGGCAATCTGCATGCATCGGCATCCAACATCCGCGCGACGCTGCAGTTCACATCGGCTGACATCGGCCTCAACATCATGCCGCTGTTCCACATCCACGGCCTGATCGCCGGGGTGTTGGCGCCGCTGTCGGCGGGCTCGCAGGTGTTCTGCACCCCCGGCTTCAATGCCTTGAGGTTCTTCACCTGGATGGACGAGGCCAAGCCCACCTGGTACACGGCGGTGCCGACCATGCACCAGGCGATCGTGCAGCGCGCCAAGGGCAATGCCGAGGTCATTGCGCGCAACCCGCTGCGTTTCCTGCGCTCCTCGTCCTCGTCCATGCCACCCCAGGTGATCCGCGAGCTTGAGGAGATCTTCAAGGCGCCGCTGATCGAGTCCTACGGCATGACCGAGGCAACCCACCAGATGGCGTCCAACCCGCTGCCGCCGCGGGCCCGCAAGCCGGGCACCGTGGGCGTGGCCGCCGGTCCCGAGGTGGCGATCATGCTCGAGGGCGTCCTGCTGCCCCGTGGCGAGACCGGCGAGATCGTGATCCGTGGGGCCAACGTCACCGCCGGCTACGAGAACAACCCCAAGGCCAACGAGGAGGGCTTCCTGGACGGTTGGTTCCGTACCGGCGACCAGGGCGTGATGGACGAGGAGGGTTACGTCAGCATCACCGGTCGCCTGAAGGAAATCATCAACCGCGGTGGCGAGAAGGTCAGCCCGCGCGAGGTCGACGAAGTCCTGATGGACCACCCGGCGGTGGCCCAAGTGGTGTGCTTCGGCATGCCCCACCCCAAGCTGGGCGAGGAGGTCGCCGCCGTGGTCGTGCTGAAGGAAGGGGTGGCGGCCACCGAGCGGGAGTTGCAGGACTTCGTCGGCAAGCGCGTGGCCGACTACAAGGTGCCCAAGAAGATCCTCTTCATGGACGAGATCCCGAAGGGCGCCACCGGCAAGCTGCAGCGGATCGGGCTGGCGCAAAAGCTCGGCCTGGGTTGAGGCTGAACCGGCCTGAACGAGGCCAGGATTCAGCGGAAGCGCCTCGATCGTTAAGAGTTTCTTTGTTTGGGCTGCAGGAATTTTTAATTTCCCTTCATCACAAGCTTCCCTAGAGTTCGTATTTCGCCCGCTTTATGCGGGGCTGAGACGATTTCAAGTACGGGCGGCGGGCGCCTCGACCCGCGGACAACGCAAGGATTGAGCACACCATGAGCACGAACCGATTCACCATGAAGATGCTGGCAGCCGCGGCCACCGCGGCGGTGGCCCTGTGGAGCCCGGTGGCCCTGGCCTGGGAGCCCACCAAGCCGGTGGAGTTCGTGGTGCCGGCCGGCACCGGCGGCGGCGCCGACCAGATGGCCCGCTTCATCCAGGGCGTGGTCGCCAAGAACAACCTGATGGCCCAGCCCATCGTGGTGGTCAACAAGTCCGGTGGTGCCGGCGCTGAGGGCTTCCTCAACGTCAAGAGCGACAAGGGCAACCCCCACAAGATCATCATCACCCTGTCCAACCTGTTCACGACGCCCCTGGCCACCGGCGTGCCCTTCAACTGGCGCGCCCTCACACCGGTGCAGATGTTGGCCCTCGACCAGTTCGTGCTGTGGGTCAACGAGGAGTCGCCGCACAAGACGGCCAAGGCCTACTTCGAGGCCGTCAAGGCCCAGCCCGCCAACACCTTCAAGATGGGCGGCACCGGCTCCAAGCAGGAAGACCAGATCATCACCGTGCTGCTCGAGAAGGCCGCCGGCAAGAAGATCACCTACATCCCCTTCAAGGGCGGCGGTGACGTGGCCGTGCAGTTGGTCGGCAACCACGTCAGTTCCACCGTCAACAACCCGATCGAGGCCGAGTCCCACTGGCGGGCCGGCAAGCTGCGCGCGCTGTGCGTGATGGACAGGCAGCCCATGCCCTACAAGACCAAGCTGACCGCGACGCAGTCCTGGGCCGACATCCCGACCTGCACCTCGGCCGGCATCCCGGTGGACTACGTCATGCTGCGCGGCATCTTCATGGCCCCGGGCGTGACCCCCGAGCAGGTCACCTTCTACCTGGACCTCTTCAAGAAGATCCGTGCCTTGCCGGAATGGAAGGAATTCATGGACAAGGGCGCCTTCAACCAGACGACGCTGACCGGCGCGGAATTCTTCGATTGGCTCGGCAAGAACGAGCAGATGCACCGCGTGCTGATGAAGGAAGCGGGTTTCCTGGCCAACTGAGCCCGCGTTCCGATCCCGCCTGAACCGTCCTTGTGACGAGCCTGCCTGGGGCAGGCTCGCTGGAGCCTATCCATGAGTGAGAAACCCGAGTCCGCCGGCCCGAGTGTGGGCACACGCTGGCCCGAGCTGATCGTTGCCGCGGTGCTGATGTCGCTGGCGGCGCTGGTGATCATTGACAGCCTGCGGGTCGGGACCGGCTGGGCCGAGGACGGCCCGCGCTCGGGTTATTTCCCCTTCTACATCGGCGTGCTGCTGCTGCTCTCGAGCGGCAGCGTCCTGGTCGGGCAGTTGCTGAGATGGCGGCGCGAGGATCCGGAATTCGCTCAGCGGGCCCAGGTCGGGCTGGTCGTCTCGGTGCTGGTGCCCATGGTCGTCTACGTCGGCCTGATCGCGCTGCTCGGCATCTACCTGGCCTCGCTGGGACTGATCGGCTACTTCATGCGCCGCCATGGGCGCTATGGCTGGCCACTGACCGCCTCTGTGTCGGTGGGCGTGCCGCTGTTCTTCTTCCTGGTCTTCGAGCGCTGGTTCCTCGTGCCCCTGCCCAAGGGCCCGATCGAGAACCTGCTCGGCTTCTGACCGATCCCGCGAAAAGCCTCCACCGGAAGAAGAGACATGGAAGAAATCGGCAACCTGATGCACGGCTTCGGCGTGGCATTGACCCTGCAGAACGTGGGTTTCATGCTCATCGGCATCACCCTTGGCGTCCTGATCGGCGTGCTGCCGGGACTGGGCGGCGCCAACGGCATCGCGATCCTGCTGCCGCTGACCTTCAGCATGAACCCGACCTCGGCGATCATCATGCTGTCCTGCATCTACTGGGGCGCGCTGTTCGGTGGGGCGATCACCTCCATCCTGTTCAACATCCCCGGCGAGCCCTGGTCGGTGGCCACCACCTTCGACGGCTACCCCATGGCCCAGCAAGGCCGTGCAGCGCAGGCGCTGACGGCGGCCTTCACCTCCTCCTTCGTGGGCGCGCTGTTCGCGGTCGTCCTGATCACCTTCCTCGCGCCGCTGCTGGCAAAGTTCGCCTTGAAGTTCGGCCCGGCGGAATTCTTTGCGGTGCAGCTGCTGACCTTCTGCAGCTTCGTGGGCATGAGCAAGGAGCCGCCCGCCAAGGTCTTGGCTGCCATGATGCTCGGCTTCGCGCTGGCGGCGGTCGGCCTGGACAGCGTGACGGGCACGCTGCGCATGACCTATGGCGTGACCGACCTGCTCAAGGGATTCGACTTCCTCATCGCGGTGATCGGTCTCTTCGGCATCGGCGAGATCCTGCTGACCATGGAGGAGGGGCTGGCCTTCAAGGGCAAGACCGCCAAGATCAACCCCAAGATCGTTCTCCAGACCTGGGCCGAGTTGCCGCGCTATTGGATGACCTTCCTGCGTTCCACCGCGGTGGGCTGCTGGATGGGCATCACCCCCGGCGGCGCCACCCCGGCCTCCTTCATGAGCTACGGCATCGCGCGGCGCAGCTCCAAGGACCCGCAGAGCTTCGGCAAGGGGCAGATCGAGGGCGTGGTTGCGCCCGAGACCGCGGCCCATGCCGCCGGCACGGCGGCCCTGCTGCCGATGCTCACCCTCGGCATCCCGGGCTCACCCACGGCCGCCGTGCTGCTCGGTGGCCTGCTCATCTGGGGCCTGCAACCGGGGCCGATGCTCTTCATTGAGCAAAAGGACTTCGTCTGGGGCCTGATCGCGTCCATGTACCTCGGCAACATCGTCGGGCTGCTGGTGGTGCTGACGACCGTGCCCTTCTGGGCCTCCATCCTGCGCATCCCCTTCTCGGTGATCGCGCCGGTCATCATCGTCATCTGCGCCATCGGCGCCTACACCGTGCACAGCTCGATGTTCGACGTCTGGCTCATGCTGGTGTTCGGCGTGGTGGGCTACCTCTTCAAGAAGCTGAAGTACCCGCTGGCGCCCATGGTCTTGGCGCTGGTGCTGGGCGACATGGCCGAGGCCAGCTTCCGCCAGGCCATGCTGCTGTCGCAGGGCAGCCTCTCGATCTTCTGGGCGAACCCACTGGTCGGCAGCATCGCCGGGCTGGCCATCGTGATGCTGCTGTGGCCGCTGTGGGGTGTGATGCAGGGCTGGGCCAAATCCCGCGAGCGCCGCGGCTGAAGAGCTTCCGGGCCACCCCTTGAGCCTGTTGGCGTCCCTCCCCATCCCCTTTCCCAAGACACCATGAAGATTGCCATCGTTGGGGCCGGCGCTATTGGCGGTTACCTCGGCGCACGCCTGGCGATGGCCGGGGAAGACGTCACCTTCATCGCGCGCAACCGCAACCTCGCGGCGATCAACGCGAACGGCTTCCTGCTGCGGCTGGAAGACGGCAGCGAGCAGCATGCGCCCACCGCCCGCGCCGTGCAGGACATGGCCGAGGCCGGCCCCCAGGACGCGGTGCTCCTGACCGTCAAGGCCCACCAGGTGCGCGACCTGCTGCCCGGTCTGCGGTCGCTGTTCGGCTCCGAGACCATGGTGGTCACCATGATCAATGGCGTGCCCTGGTGGTATTTCCACAAGCTCGCCGGCCCCTACGAGGGCCGCCGCCTGGAGAGCGTGGACCCGGGCGGCCTGCTGGCACAACACATCGAGCCTGAGCGCGTGATCGGCAGCGTGGTCTACCCGGCGGCCGAGTTGGTGGCGCCGGGCGTGGTCAAGGTGATCGAGGGCAACCGCTTCACGCTGGGCGAACCCGACGGCAGCCGCAGCCCGCGCATCGAGGCGCTCTCGCAGGCCATGATCCGCGCCGGCTTCAAGAGCCCGGTGAGCAAGGACATCCGCAGCGAGATCTGGGTCAAGCTCTGGGGCAACCTGAGCTTCAACCCGATCAGCGCGCTGACCCATGCCACGCTGGAGGACATCTGCCGCTTCCCCCTGGCGCGCGAGCTCGCCGCGACCATGATGCGCGAGGCCCAGGCCGTGGGCGAGAAGCTCGGCGTTCAGTTCAAGGTCTCGCTGGACCAGCGCATCGCCGGCGCCGAGGCCGTGGGCGCCCACAAGACCACCATGCTGCAGGACGTGGAGCACGGCCGCGCGCTGGAGCTCGAGGCCCTGGTCGGCAGCGTGGTTGAACTGGGCCGCATCACCGAGACGCCGACGCCGGCGATCGGCGCCATCTACGCCGCCGCCAGCCTCCTGAACAAGACCCTGGCCGACGCGCGCGGCCGGCTGCAGATTCAGCCCGTGGCTTGAACCCGCGGGCGGGGATTCCCGCTCAGCCGAATTGATTGGCCAGCAGGCCGATGCCGTCGATCTCCACCTCGACCAGGCTGCCGGGCTTCATGGGCAGCACGCCGACCGAGGTGCCGCAAAGGATCACATCGCCGGGCTCGAGCGTGAGGTCCTGCGAGATCCGTGACACCAGTTCGGCCGGCTTGAAGATCATGTCAGCCAGCGGGTAGTTCTGCCGCTCGCGGCCCCCCACGCGCGTGCGCAGTTGGGCCTGGGACAGATCCAAGTCGGTCTCGATCACCGGCCCGACCACCCCAAAACCGTCGAAACCCTTGGCCCGCGTCCACTGCGGGAAGCTGGGGTCGCGGTTCAGCAACTCGATCGCGGTGACATCGTTGGCGCAGCTGTAGCCGAAGATGTGCGCGGCGGCGTCCTCCACCGCCACCCGCTGCGCCCGGCGTCCGATCACGAGGGCCAGCTCGCCCTCGTAGGCGATCCGGCCGATCTCTGCCCGCGGCACCGGGATGGCGGCCCCATGGGCCGTCCAGCTGCCGGGGGGTTTGAGGAAATAGAGCGGCTCGGCCGGCCTGGCCCAGCCGTTCTTGTCGGCCAGCGCTTGGAAGTTGTTCCACAGACCCACCATCGTGCGCGGCTGGCAGGGCATCAGCCATTCGATCGCGCTCGCGTCCAGCCGCTCGCCGGTCGGGCGAGGGGTGCCGAACAGGTCGCCGTCGTGGACCAGGACCTCGTGGTCCTCGAGCCGGCCGAAGCCCTCGCGGCCGTCCCGGCGGAATCTCAACCATTTCATGCCCATCTCCTCGTTGATGCCTGGGGCGCCATGGTTTGCGCCGGGCGCGATTGTCGGTCAGCGGCCGCTGATGAGCCCGACGGGCCCCAGGTGGGGTCGCGGCAGCTGAGGGCATCCAGGGCGACGCAGCTCCGCGAGGACATGGGCAAGACGGCGGTTGACTTGACACCCCAATGTGTCTATTCTGATTGACAGTACGGTGTGACAGGCCAATGTTGCACCGTTGTTCGACACCAGCGGAGGAGCACAAGATGAAACCCATCACCCGTATCGAGCACGCACTGGCCGCAGCCATCGCCACTGGCGAGGCCGAGGGCTGTCCCCCCAAGCTGGCGGGGGCGATCCGTCACGCAGTCTTCCCGGGCGGCGCCCGCATCCGCCCGCAACTCTGCCTGGCGGTCGCCCAGGCCTGCGGCGACGACGACCCCGGCCTGTCCGAGGCGGTCGCCACCTCGCTCGAACTGCTGCACTGCGCCTCGCTGGTGCACGATGACCTGCCCTGTTTCGACGACGCTGACACCCGTCGCGGCCGTGCATCCGTCCACTTGGCGTTTGGCGAACCGCTGGCGGTGCTGGCCGGCGATGCCTTGATCGTGCTGGCCTTCCAGACCGTGGCGCAGGCGGGCGAGCGCTCGCCACAGCGGTTGGCAGCCCTGCTGCAAACTGTGGCCCGTGGCGTCGGCATGCCCTTTGGCATCGTCGCCGGCCAGGCCTGGGAATGCGAGCCGCGCGTGCGCCTGGCCGACTACCAGCGGGCCAAGACCGGCGCGCTGTTCACCGCCGCCACCCTGGCCGGCGCCCAGGCCGCCGGTGCGCCGGCGCAGCCTTGGCGCGCGCTCGGTGACTGGCTGGGTGAGGCCTACCAGGTCGCCGATGACATCCGCGACGTGGCGGCCGATCCCGCCCTGCTCGGCAAGCCCAAGGGCCAGGATCTCGCCCTGCACCGTCCCAGCGCGGCCACCGACCTCGGTCTGGGGGGGGCGATCCAGCATTTCGACCGGCTGATCGCCAAGGCCATCGAATCCATTCCTGTCTGCCGCGGTGAGTCCCAGCTGCGGGCGCTGGTTCGCCTGGAGGCCGAGCGGCTGGTGCCGGCCGCGCTTGCGGCGCCCTACCTTGCCGAGCAGGCGCGGGCCCTTGCCTGAGGCAGCACGACCCCTGGGGCAGTCCAGCGTGCAGGGCGTTTCCGAATCCTCGCCGATCGCGCCGGTTGTCGTGAGCCGTTCGCTGCGCGAGCGCTGGTGCGCCTGGCGGGACCGGCAGATCGCGAGCCGGCGCTTCCAGCGTTGGGCGGCCCGCTTTCCGCTGACCCGGCCGATCGCGCAGCGTCGCGCCAGCAAGCTCTTCGACCTGGTGGCCGGCTTCGTCTATTCCCAGACCCTGCTGGCCTGCCTGCAGCTCAAGCTGTTCGAGATCCTGGCGGAGGGTCCTCAGACCACCGCCGCCCTCGCGCCCCGACTGGTCCTGGGAGAGGATGCCTGCGGACGCCTGCTGGCGGCCGCGGCCTCGCTGGAGCTGGTTGAACGGCGCGGTGATCGCTGGGGGCTCGGCCCGCTCGGCGCCCCGCTGGTGGGCGACATCGCCATCACCGCGATGGTGGAACACCATGCAGCGCTCTATGCCGATCTGCGCGACCCGGTGGCCCTGCTGCGCGGCGAGCCGGGTCGATCGGCCCTGGCCGACTGCTGGCCCTATGCGGGCGTCGAATCACCGGATGCCCTCGACGCTGGGCGCGTGGGCGAGTACTCGGTGCTCATGTCGGCCTCCCAGCCCATGGTCTCCGACGAGGTGCTGGATGCCTATCCGCTGGGCCGCCATCGCTGCCTGCTCGACGTCGGGGGCGGTGAGGGCACCTTCCTGCGCGCTGTTGCCGCGCGTGCGCCGCACCTGCAGCTGATGATGTTCGACCTGCCCGCCGTGGCCGACCGCGCCCGGGAGCGACTCCTGGAGGCGGGCCTGTCCGGTCGCGCCCAGGCCCATGGCGGCAGTTTCTGGAGTGACCCCCTGCCCCGCGGGGCCGACATCGCGACCCTGGTGCGGGTCTGCTTCGACCATGACGACGAAGGGGTCTTGCGCATTCTTCGGCGCGTGCGCCAGGCCCTGCCGGAGGACGGCACCCTGCTGCTGGCCGAACCCATGTCCGAGACCCCAGGTGCTGAGGCCATGGGAAGTGCTTACTTCGGTTTCTACCTCATGGCCATGGGCCGTGGGCGACCGCGCAGCGCGGAACGGCATCGGGCCCTTCTCGAGGCCTCGGGCTTCGAGCGGGTCCGGCTGCTGCGCAATCCCATGCCGCTTTACACCCGCGTGCTGGTGGCCCAGTGCGCACCAGGCCGCCGCGATGTCTGACGGTTTGTGTTCATTGTGTAAATGCCGCTTGACACTTGAAACAGTCCGATTACTATGACACTCATCAACCAGGTGGAGGCGTTCGAATGAATCGTCCGGTGTCGGACTGTCGGTTTCAGTGTTCTTCAGAGTCCAGGACTCCGTGGGCGGCATGAACACGCTCGCCGTCGTGCTCGAGCAACCGCAGCGGCTCGTGCTCAGTCGGCTCGAGCTCACCGAACCCACCGACGACGATCTCGTGATCGACATCGAATGGAGCGGCATCAGCACCGGCACCGAGCGCCTGCTCTGGTCGGGGCGCATGCCCCACTTCCCGGGCATGGGCTATCCGCTGGTGCCGGGTTATGAATCCGTTGGGCGCGTGGCTTCGGCCGGGCGCCGGGCCGCGGGCCGGGTCGGCGAACGCGTTTTCGTGCCGGGCGCCAAATGCTTCGGCGACGTGCGCGGCCTGTTCGGTGGTGCCGCAGCACGCGTCGTGGTGCCTGCCGCCCGCACCGTGAGCTTCGATGAGAGCCTGGGTGAGCAGGGCGTGCTGCTGGCGCTGGCCGCCACCGCCTTTCACGCCTTCGGCGGTGTCCGCGAGCGGCAGCCCGACCTGATCGTCGGCCATGGCGTGCTGGGCCGGCTGATGGCCCGGCTGGCGGTGGCCGCCGGTGGCGCCCCGACCGTCTGGGAAACCAACCCGGTCCGCCGCGATGGCGCCTTGGGCTATGCCGTCACCGACCCCGCCGACGACAGCCGCCGCGACTACCGCTGCATCTGCGACGTCAGCGGCGACGCCGGCCTGCTCGACACCCTGATCGCGCGTCTGGCCCCGGGTGGCGAGGTCGTGTTGGCGGGCTTCTACGACACCGCGCTGTCCTTCACCTTTCCGCCCGCCTTCATGCGCGAGGCGCGCCTGCGGGTCGCCGCGCAGTGGCAGCCCGCCGATCTGCAGTCCGCCAAGGAGCTTGCCGAGTCGGGCCGGCTGTCGCTGCAAGGCCTCATCACCCACCGTGCCGAGGCCAGCGAGGCCGACGCCGCCTACCGCACCGCGTTCGGCGATCCCGCCTGTTTGAAGATGATCCTCGACTGGAGAGCTTGCTCATGAGCACCTTGGCCCCGAGCGCTGAGCTCAAGGCATCGCCCTTGACCATCATGATGAAGGACCTGCGCGCCGAAGCGGCGATCGAACCCGATCCCGCCCCGGCCACCTCGCCCGCCGCCAAGACGACGCAGATCATCGCGATCTATGGCAAGGGCGGCATCGGCAAGAGCTTCACCCTCGCCAACCTCAGCTACATGATGGCGCAGCAGGGCAAGAAAGTGCTGCTGATCGGCTGCGATCCCAAGAGCGACACCACTTCGCTGTTGTTCGGCGGCAAGGCCTGCCCGACCATCATCGAGACCAGCTCCAAGAAGAAGCTCGCCGGCGAGGCCGTGGCCATCGGCGACGTCTGCTTCAAGCGCGACGGCGTCTACGCCATGGAGCTTGGCGGACCCGAGGTCGGCCGCGGCTGCGGCGGACGCGGGATCATCCACGGCTTCGAGCTGCTCGAGAAGCTCGGCTTCCACGAGTGGGGCTTCGACTACGTCCTGCTCGACTTCCTGGGCGACGTCGTCTGCGGTGGCTTCGGCCTGCCGATCGCCCGCGACATGTGCCAGAAGGTCATCGTCGTCGCCAGCAACGACCTGCAGTCGCTCTATGTGGCCAACAACGTCTGCTCGGCGGTCGAGTACTTCCGCAAGCTCGGCGGCAACGTCGGCGTGGCCGGCATGGTGATCAACCGGGACGATGGCACCGGCGAGGCCGCGGCCTTCGCCGAGAAGGTCGGCATCCCGGTGCTCTCGACCATTCCCGCCAACGACGACATCCGTCGCAAGAGCGCCAGCTACGAAATCATCGGCCGCCCGGATTCGGTCTGGGGTCCGATGTTCGCGCAGCTCGCCGAGAACGTCGGCAATTCGCAGCCCATGCGCCCGAATCCGATGTCGCAGGACCAGCTGCTCGGCCTGTTCTCGGCCGACACGGTGGGCCGCAACGTGGTGCTCGAGCCGGCCACGCAATTCGACATGTGCGGCAAGACCGAGATCACGAAAGAAACGCTCGAAGTCGTCTACGACGAAGCCTGAGCGAGCCCACCGCATGAGCGCCGTCATTCCCCCCATCGTCGTTGCACCGCCTGCCGGTGCCGCCACCGCCATCGAAGGCGATGGCATGGGCTGCCATGCGGGTGGAGAGACCCTGCTGGCCGCGGCGCGTTCGGCCGGCAAGAGCGAGGTGCTCGAGCAGTACGCGCAGGACTATCCCAAGGGCCCGCACGACCAGCCCCAGAGCATGTGCCCGGCCTTCGGTTCGCTGCGGGTCGGCTTGCGGATGCGGCGCACCGCGACCATCCTGTCGGGCTCGGCCTGCTGCGTCTACGGCCTGACCTTCACCTCGCATTTCTACGGCGCACGGCGCTCGGTGGGCTACGTTCCCTTCAACTCCGAGAGCCTGGTCACCGGCAAGCTCTTCGAGGACATCCGCGACGCGGTTCACCTGCAGGCCGACCCGGCCCTGTACGACGCCATCGTCATCATCAATCTGTGTGTGCCCACCGCCAGCGGCGTGCCGCTGCAGATCCTGCCCAAGGAAATCAACGGCGTGCGCATCATCGGCATCGATGTGCCGGGCTTTGGCGTGCCCACCCATGCGGAAGCCAAGGATGTGCTCGCTGGCGCAATGCTGAAGTACGCCCGTGCCGAGGTCGGCGCGGGTCCGGTGCAGGCGCCCAGCAACCGCGTTGTCGGCAAGCCGACGATCACCCTGCTCGGCGAGATGTTCCCGGCCGATCCGGTGGTGATCGGCATGATGCTCGAGCCGATGGGGTTGGCCGCCGGGCCGGTGGTGCCGACGCGCGAATGGCGCGAGCTCTACTCGGCCCTCGACGGCGCCGCGGTCGCTGCGATCCACCCTTTCTACACCGCCAGCGTGCGCGAGTTCGAGGCGGCTGGCCGCCGCGTGGTCGGATCGGCGCCGGTTGGCTTCGAGGGCACCGAAGCCTGGCTGCAGGCCATCGGTGACACGGTCAATGTGCCCCAGGCGCAGATCGACGCGGCCAAGAACCGCTTCCTGCCGGCCATCCGCGCCGCGCTCGACAAGACGCCGATCAAGGGCCGCATCACGCTGAGCGGCTACGAGGGCTCTGAGTTGCTGGTGGGACGCCTGCTGGTCGAGAGTGGTGCCGACCTGCGCTACGTCGGCACGGCCTGTCCGCGCACTGTGTGGAGCGATGCCGACCGCCAATGGCTCGAGGCCCATGGGGTGCAGGTCCAGTACCGCGCCTCGCTGGAGCAGGATCTCGCCGCGATGCGGGAGTTCAAGCCCGACCTCGCCATCGGCACCACACCGGTCGTGCAGCTGGCCAAGCAACAGTCGATCCCGGCGCTCTATTTTACGAACCTCATCTCCGCCCGCCCGCTGATGGGGCCGGCGGGTGCCGGATCGCTGGCGCAGGTCATCAATGCCGCGATCGGCAACAAGGCCCGCTTCGACCGCATGAAAGACTTCTTCGGCAGCACCGGCGAGGGCCATGCGGCCGGCGTCTGGGAAGCCGCGCAAGGCGTGCCGCAGGACAACCTCACCTTCAAGGCCGATCAGCGCCGACAGGTCATCAAGATGGCCAAGAAGCGCAAGGCCGAGGAGATGATCTGATGCTGGTCCTCGATCACGATCGCGCGGGCGGCTACTGGGGCGCGGTGTATGTCTTCACCGCGATCAAGGGGCTGCAGGTCATCATCGATGGCCCGGTGGGCTGCGAGAACCTGCCGGTCACCTCGGTGCTGCACTACAGC
>CAISYQ010000078.1 GCA_903889735.1 uncultured Methylibium sp. | reverse complement strand
CGCCCGGGACGCCCAGGTGCCCGTGCTGGGCATCACCGGCACCGGCGGGGCCGGCAAGTCCAGCCTCACCGACGAGCTGATCCGGCGCTTTCGGCTCGACCAGGACGATGCGCTGCGCATCGCGGTGATCAGCATCGACCCCTCGCGGCGCAAGAGCGGTGGCGCCCTGCTGGGCGACCGCATCCGCATGAACGCGATCGGGCCGTGGGCCGGCACCCGCGGCGCAAGCGCCGACGACCGGGGCGCGCGCGTCTTTATGCGCTCGCTGGCCACCCGCGAGGCGGGCTCCGAGATCAGCGCCGCCCTCCCGGACGTGATCGCCGCCTGCCGGGTCGCCGGCTTCGACCTCGTGATCGTCGAGACCTCGGGCATCGGCCAGGGCGACGCCGCCATCGTGTCGCATGTGGACGTGCCCATGTACGTCATGACACCGGAGTTCGGCGCCGCCAGCCAGCTCGAGAAGATCGACATGCTTGATTTCGCCGAATTCGTGGCGATCAACAAGTTCGACCGCAAGGGCGCCCCGGACGCCCTGCGCGACGTCGCCAAGCAGGTGCAGCGCAACCGCGAGGCCTGGGGCCGCCGGCCCGAGGAGATGCCGGTCTTCGGCACCATGGCCAGCCGCTTCAACGATGACGGCGTGACGGCGCTCTACCAGGCCCTGGCCGCACGATTGGCCGAACTCGGCCTGCGGCGCGGCACCCCCAGGCTGCCGCTGCAGTCGGTGCGCCACAGCAGCAACCAGACTCCGATCGTGCCGGGCGCGCGGGTGCGCTATCTGGCCGAGATCAGTGACTCGGTGCGCGGCTACAAGCGGCGCGCGGTCCGGCAGGCGGCGCTGGCGCGCGAGATCCAGCAGTTGCGCGCCGCCGCCGCGATGCTCACCGTGGGCAAGCCCGACAAGCCGCGCGCGGCCGAGGCGGCCCTGGACCTCGCCACCGAACGCGACGGCCGGCTCGACGCCGACGCCCGCCGGCTGCTGGCGCAGTGGCCCGCGCTGCAAACCGCCTACGCGGGCGACGAGTTCGTGGTGACCGTGCGCGACAAGGAGATCCGCACCGCCCTGGTGACGACCTCGCTGTCGGGCACCCGCATCCGCAAGGTCGCGCTGCCCGCCTACGAAGACCACGGCGAATTGCTCAAGTGGCTGATGCTCGAGAACGTGCCGGGCAGCTACCCCTACACGGCCGGCGTGTTCGCCTTCAAGCGCGAGGGCGAGGACCCCACCCGCATGTTCGCGGGCGAGGGCGATGCCTTCCGCACCAACCGCCGCTTCAAGGTGGTGAGCGAGGGAATGGCTGCCAAGCGCCTGTCCACCGCCTTCGACTCGGTGACGCTCTACGGCCACGACCCGGCGCTGCGCCCGGACATCTACGGCAAGGTCGGCAACTCGGGCGTGAGCATCGCGACCCTGGACGACCTGAAGGTGCTGTACTCGGGCTTCGACCTCACCAGCCCCAGCACCTCGGTGAGCATGACGATCAACGGCCCGGCGCCGTCGATCCTGGCGATGTTCATGAACACCGCGATCGACCAGAACCTGGAGAAGTTCAGGCTCGACAAGGGCCGCGAGCCCAGCGACGCCGAGGCGCAGCAAGTCCGCGCCTGGGTGCTGGAAAACGTGCGCGGCACGGTGCAGGCCGACATCCTCAAGGAAGACCAGGGCCAGAACACCTGCATTTTCTCGACCGAGTTCT
>CAISYQ010000077.1 GCA_903889735.1 uncultured Methylibium sp. | reverse complement strand
CTCGACCGGTTGTTCAAGGCCGCAGCCCGGGATGGCGTCGCGAACATCACTGGATGATGAAGCTGGAGAAGTGGACATGCTGCACCGGATTGTGCGGCGGGGGCGGGGCGCGCTTCTTCTTCTTTCCCGGAGGAGCGCTCGCAACCGGGGCCTCCTCATCCTCGAGCTCGATGCCCAGGGGGCGCACGGCCTCGCGCATGACTTCAGCAGCGAATTTTTCCTTGCCCTCGCGCTCGAGCAGGTCGGCCGAGCTCTTGTGGGCCAGGATCATCAGCACACCGTTGCGGATGGCCGGCATGTAGAGCTTGAGCTCTTCTGCAGACTTGGCATCTTCGACCTGCAGCGTGATGCCGACCTGGGCATAGCGCTCAGAATCGCGGTCGGCCAGATTCACGACGAAGGGGTCCATGGGCAGGAAACTGGGCGGACCCTTGTGCTCCTTGCTGCTGGCCTTGGGGCTGACCTCGACATCGGCCTCGCCGTCTTCAGCAGCGGCGGCCGCTGCCGCCTTCTGCTTCATGAGGAAGAACGCAGCGGCACCCCCGCCGATGAGCAACACGGCCACCACCGCCAGGATGATGATCAGTTTCTTGGACATGAGCTTCTTGGGCTTCGCGGTTTCGACGGCGTCCGTAGCGGCTGTCGCCATGGCGAGCTCCTTGACAGGTTTTCACACACCCGGAAGCTGCCCGGGCGCAGGGGGAATGCTATCGATTATTCAGGCGCCCCGGCGGGGCCATGGGACGATAAGGGCCCGGTTTCGACGCCAATCGCCCGCTGAGACGCGCCGCGGCGCCCCTGCCACTCACTCCCGCCTCTTCCGGTGTGCCGCTCAGCCGCCACGCTCAGGCCTGCGGCTCAGGCGCAGATCTCACGCATACATGTCCACCAGACCCGCCACGGCGCGGCGCGGCGGCGGGACAGCGCCCAGATCGCCGGCATCGTCACCCGAGGGGATCCCCGAATCGCGCCCCGATCTGCCTGACGAGCCCTCGCCCGGCGTGCCGGGTCGCTGCTCGAACACGCCGCCGCCCGACAAGGTCAGGCCCGCGCCATGCAGCGCGGCAGCCAGGGTTGGCATGCCGGACTCGATGACCTCGCGGGTCTGGGCATGCTGGGCAGCGAAATCGACCTGCGCCCGGGCGCCATCGAGCACGATCCTGATCGCGATCGGGCCCATCTCGGCCGGGTTGAGCTGCAGGGTGGCCTCCTGGATGCCGTCGCGTGCCAGGGTGGTGAGCTGGGTGGCCAGGGAGGCCGAGAAATCGGGGGCGGTGACCGGCGTGGCGATGAGCAGTTGCAGGGCTTGCGGCGGTGCGCTGCGGCCCGACTCGGCCGCTGCCAGCGGTTGCAGACCCGGCAGGGCGGGCAGGCCCGTTGCCTGGGCGACAGCTCCCGCCGGCTCGGCACTGCGAAGGGTTGAGCCGACATCGGCCGTCGCGCCAGCCAGACCTTGGGCGCCCGCGGCCAGACCGGCTTCCAGGGCGGCGGCCGAGGTGTCGCGTGCCGACCGCTGCGCGCCGAATCCGACCGCCGCGGGGTCTGTCGAGTCCGCCAGGGCGGCACGACCACCCGCCGGGCCGGTGCCGGCTGCGCCATGCGCACCGCGCTCCGAGGCGGCGCCGGACAGGCCCGCGGCCTCCAGGGCAAGCGCACCCGGGCTCGATGCCGTGCCGGCCTTGGCGCGGCCAGCCAGCGCCTGGCCGGCGGCCCCGCCCGAGGCCAGGGCCGCCAAGCCCGGCAGCAAGCCGGAGGGATCGCCGGCGCCTTCCGGCAGGGTCTCGGGCGCGAGTGCGGCGGTGACTTCGTCCGCCGACTCCAACGGCTCTTCCTCCATGCGGGCCAGGCAGTCCAGCACGGCCTGGGCGGTGGACGGAGTGTCCGCGGCGACGACCCGATCCTCTTCGGCCTTTGCAGGTTGCCCTGCTTTCTCCATTTTTTCCGCCTTGTCCCGCTGCCCTACCGCCTTCGCGGCCGAGCCCTCGGTCGACGCGGCCGAGCCCTCGGTCGACGCGGCCGCGCGAGCGCGCTGGCTCCGCTCGGCCTGAGCGACTGACGCAGCATGAGCGGACCGCGCGCCTTCGGCCGCAGAACGCGGGCGCCCATCGGTCGGTCGGCGCGCCGAAGGGGGGTCAGCGTCGCGGCGGGACGCGGGCTGCTCGGCCTCGCGGGCCTGCACCTGCTGGTCCAGCATGCCCGCAAAGCCGGGCGTTCCCCCGGAGGCTGACCTCGTCGTCTCGGCGGACGCGGGCGAAGCCGGCGGCAGGTGCGAGGGACCGAGGGGACGGTTGAAGCTCATCGAAGGCATGGCGAACTCGCTCGATTCGGGAAATGTCGTGAGGGTTGGCGGCGTGAGCGGGGCGGCTTCAGAAGCCGCCCAGGGCATTGGCGGCTGCGCTGCGCTGCCAGGCGATGCGGGAAGCGAACTCGTCGGTGGCCTTCTGCTCGCGGCGCTGCAGCAGGAGGCTGGCCTCGGCGCGCCGCCGCTCGATCAGCTTGGTCACCGAAGCCACCCGCATCTCGCCTTCGAGCAGCACCGCATGCGCCGCGCTCACGCGCTCGCCGGCCTGGTCCAGGATGCGCTGCTGCTGCGAGACGGCATCGTCCAGGCGCGTCATGAAACCCTGGTAGCACTGCATCAGCTCCAGCGCACCGCTGCGGCGGAACGGGTCGCTGAAGCGTTCGGCGTACTCGCGCCGGTAGCCGGCCAGCTGATCGAACTGGGCCTGGGCCGCGTCGGCGACCCGGCGCAGGCGCTGGTGCTCCATGAAGCGGCGGTCGCGCTCGGCGCTGGCTTGTTCGAGCAGGCTGATCAGGGGCTGCAGCGGGTCCATGGTGTCTTTCAGGGAGAAATCGGTAGCGAAATAGGAAGGCCGACGGCGGCTCACAGACCGGTGACCTGGCGCAGCCGCGCCACGCTGTCGCCGAGGCGGGCGGGCTCGTGCATGTCCTGCTGGAGCAAGCCGCGCATGGCGTCGATGCCCTTGACGGCCATGTCGAGCTCGGCATCGTTGCCCGGTGCGTAGGCGCCGAGCGCGATCAGGTCGCGTGCCTTCTGGTAACGCGACCACAGCTGGCGCAGGCGGCGCGCAGCCGCCAGGTGGGCCGGCTCGGCGACGTTGTGCATCACCCGCGAGGCCGAGCGCTCGATGTCGATCGCCGGATAGTGACCGGCCTCGGCCAGTTCGCGCGAGAGCACGATGTGGCCGTCGAGGATGGCGCGCGCAGCGTCGGCGATCGGGTCCTGCTGGTCGTCGCCCTCGCTGAGCACGGTGTAGAAGGCCGTGATCGAGCCGCAGCCATTGAGGCCATTGCCGCTGCGCTCCACCAGCTGTGGCAGCTTGGCAAAGCAGCTCGGCGGATAGCCCTTGGTGGCCGGCGGCTCGCCGATCGCCAGTGCGATCTCGCGCTGCGCCATCGCGTAGCGGGTGAGGCTGTCCATCAGCAACAAGACATGTTGGCCCTTGTCGCGGAAATGCTCGGCGATCGCGGTGGCGTAGTTGGCGCCCTGCATGCGGGTGAGCGGTGGCGCGTCGGCCGGGGCTGCCACCACGACCGCCCGCTTGAGGCCCTCGGTGCCGAGGATGTCCTCGATGAATTCCTTGACCTCACGACCCCGCTCGCCGATGAGCCCGACGACGATCACGTCGGCCGCGGTGTACTTGGCCATCATGCCCAGCAGCACCGACTTGCCGACACCCGAGCCCGCGAACAGGCCGATGCGCTGGCCCCGCCCGACGGTGAGCATGGTGTTGATCGCGCGAACGCCGGTGTCCAGCGGCAGGCGCACCGGGTCGCGATCCATGGCGTTGATGGGACGGCGCACGAGCGGCTCGCTGTGCACCGCGCCGGAGCGCGTGTCGAGCGGGCCAAGCCGGTCCATCGGCACACCCTCCGAATCGACCACGCGGCCGATCAGTCCGTCGCCTATGGGCAGGTGGCGGGTGCGGTCGATGCTGCGCCGCCAGAGGTGGTTGTCGGCACCCAGGCGCGGCGGCGGCGTGGCCACCGAGCGCGGCACGACCCGCGCACCGCTGGCCAGCCCCTGCACCTCACCGGTGGGCATCAGGTAGGCGCGGTCACCGGAGAAGCCGACGACCTCGGCCAGCACGGGCGGCTGGCCCTCCATGCGGACCTCGCAGACCGAACCGACCGGCACCCGCAGACCCGCGGCCTCCAGCACCAGACCGGCCACCCGCACCAGGGTGCCCTGCACCTCCAAAGGCACCGGCCCGGCCGCGTGGGCCTTGAGATCATCGAGGTAATGCTGCCAAGCGTTCGGCAGGCCAGCCGGCAGATCGCCTGCCGCTTGCGGCGCCGGAGGGGACGCGGTGGGGATGTTCATGGGGTGGCGTCCCTCACCGCGTCGGCGGGGGCGTCGAAGGGGAGCGTGCGGCCCATGGCCTCGACCGCCCGCAGCCAGCGGGATTCAAGGCTGGCGTCGATCACGCCGGCCTCGCTGTCGATCACGCAGCCCCCCCGCTTGAGAGCGGGATCGGCCACCAGGCGGGCGCCGCGCGCTGCCAGCGCCTCACCGGCGTGGGTCTGGACAAGGGCGTGGTCATCCGGATGCAGGTGCACGGCGATCTGCTGAGCCGACACCAGCGTGGCCGCCAGGGCCTCCTGCACCAGATCGGCCACCATCTCGGGGCGGGCCGCAACCTCGCTGCGCACCACCTGGCGGGCCAGCAGGATCGCGACCTCGGCCACCTGCAGGGCCAGTGACTGCTCCAACTGAGCGATCTGCTGGCGGAAGGACTGGGTCACGGCCGTGACCTGCGCGGTGACCTGCTGGGCATAGCTTTGCTTGAATCCGTCGAGCGCCACCAGGCCGTCGCGGTAGCCGTCGTGGTAGCCGGCCTGGCGGGCTGCCTGCAACTGGGCCACCACCTCCACCGGGGTGGGCGGCGACTGGGGAGGCTCGACCTCGGGCGCGGGCTCCACCGGGGCCGCACCCGGAGCCTCGGCACCGAAGCTGCTGGGCGTCCAGGCGGAGAAGGAGCGGACCTCCTCGCGCGGGATGAAGCGCGCATAGGCGTTGGGCGGCATGGTGCCCGGCGTTCCGCCGCGCAGCAGCTCCAGCTCGTCGAGCAAGCGACTGCGCGTGGAGGGATCGCGAGCGCCGGGCTCGCGCGGTCCCCCGCGGCGATCAAAGGAACTGGTCATCACCACCCCCACCCAGCACGATCTGTCCTTCATCGGCCAGGCGGCGCACGATCTTGAGCATTTCCTTCTGCTCGGCCTCGACCTCGCTCACGCGCACCGGCCCGCGGGACTCCAGATCCTCGCGCATGGTCTCGGAAGCGCGGCTGGACATGTTGTTGAAGACCTTCTCCCGCAGCTCGGGCGTGGCGCCCTTGAGGGCGATCAGCAGCGACTCGCTCTGGACTTCCTTGAGCAGGGACTGGATGCCGCGGTCGTCGATCTTGAGCAGGTCGTCGAAGGTGAACATGTTGTCCATGATCTTCTGGGCAAGATCGGCATCGGCCTCCCGGATGTAGTCCAGCACCGAGGTCTCGATCGCCGAGCCCAGCATGTTGATGATCTCGGCCGCCGGCTTGACGCCGCCCATCATCGATTTCTTCATCCGCTCGCCGCCACTCAGCACCCGTCCCATGACCTCGTTGAGGTCTTTCAGGGCGCTGGGCTGGATACCGTCGAGGGTGGCCACACGCACCATCACCTCGTTGCGCTGGCGTTCGGGGAAATTCTTGAGAACCTCGGAGGCTTGGTCGAACTCGAGGTGCACCAGGATGGCAGCGACGATCTGCGGATGCTCGTTGCGCATCAGCTCGGCGACCGACACCGGATCCATCCACTTCAGGCTCTCGATGCCCGAGACGTCGCCACCCTGCAGGATGCGGTCGATCAGCAGGTTCGCTTTCTCGTCGCCGAGCGCCTTGCGCAGCACGCTCCTGACGTACTCATCGGTATCGCTGACCAGGGTGCTGGTGTCGGATGCCGCCACCGTGAAGCGGTCCAGCACCGAGTCGACGCGCTCGCGCGACACGGTCCGCAGCTTGGCGATGGTCTCGCCGAGGCGCTGCACCTCCTTGGGCGCGAGCTGGCGGAAGATCTCCGCAGCCTCCTCCTCGCCGAGCGACATCAGCAAGATGGCCGCGTCCTCGATTCCCTTTTCGTCCATGGCTGGCTTTCCCGATCAGGCTTCGTTAGAAACCCAGCCGCGCAGGATGTTGGCGACGGCGGCCGGATTGGTCCTTGCCAGCTGACGCGCATTCTCGAGCCGGCTGTCGGCGGCCGGTGCCTCCAGGGCCGGCAGTCCCTGCTCGGACCTGAGGGCCGGCAGTTGCTGTTCGTCGCCCACCACCGCCTCCAGGCGTTCCGGCGCCGGCGGTGGCGTCTGGGCCGCCTTCAGGACCGGTCGAACCGCTCCGAACACGATGATCAGCGCCAGCAGGGTGAGCGCACCTGGCACAGCCAGTGTACGCACCATTTCCAGCACCTCGGGCCGCTGCCACAGCGGCAGCACGACCTCGGCCGGGGGCGTTTCGACCACGAAGGGGGCGCTGATCAGCTTGACCGAATCGCCGCGGTCCGCGTTGAAGCCGATCGTCTCCTTGACAAGGGCGGTGAGCTTCTCGATCTCCTCGGCCGGGAGCGCGGTGATGGTGGACTTGCCCTTGGCATCGACGACCGCACGGTGGTTCACCACGACCGCGGCGTTGATGCGCTTGACGGTGCCGGTGGCGTTGCGGGTCACCCGCACCGTCTTGTCAATCTCGTAGTTGGTGGTGGAGTCGCGCCGGCCGGTACCCCCCTGCCCGCCGCCGTTGGCGGCCGTGAGCGTCTGGGCCGCCCCGTTGATGGGTGCGGAGGCCGGGACCGGCGGCTGGTTGCTGGCCGCTCCAGGCACGCCAGCGGGCGTTGCGCCGGCGCCATTCATGGACTCGCT
>CAISYQ010000076.1 GCA_903889735.1 uncultured Methylibium sp. | reverse complement strand
GCGGTGAGCGTGCCGGTCTTGTCGACGAAGAGGCGCGTGCAGGCCGCCACCGCCTCCAGCGCATCGATGCGGCGCAGCAGCACACCGCGCCGCGCCAGGGTGTCGGCGGCCACCAGCAGCGCCGCGGGGGTGGCGAGCGAGAGCGCGCAGGGACAGGTCACGATCAGCACCGAGACGGCCACCCACACCGCCCGCGCCGGGTCGATGACGCTCCAGACCGCCGCCGCCCCGGCTGCCAGCAGCAGCACGGCCCAGAGGAAGGGCGCGGCCCAGCGGTCGGCCCAGCGCGCCGACGCCGGGCGCTGCGACTGCGCATCGCGCATCAGAGCCACGATGGCCTCGTAGCGGGTGTCGGCGCCGGCGCGCTCGATGCGCACCACCACCGGTGACTCGAGGTTGACGCTGCCGGCCACCACCTCGTCCCCCGCCGACTTGTGTTGCGGCCGGGATTCGCCGCTCAGCAGCGATTCATCGGCCGAGGTGGTGCCCGCGATCACGCGACCGTCGGCCGGGAAGCCCTCGCCGGCCGCGACCCGCACGCGGTCGCCCGGGCGCAGCTGGTCCAGGGCCACGCATTCGCTGCGGCTCCCGAAGAGGCGCCTCGCCCCATCCTCGTCCCCGCCCTGCCCTTCGTCGTCCAGCAAACGCGTGGCAGTCTCCGGCAGCGCACCGAGCGCGTTTTCCAGCGAGGCGGCGGCACGGTGGCGTGCGCGCAGCTCCAGCGCCCGGCCGCCCAGCAGGAAGGCGACGAACATCGTGAGCGAATCGAAGTAGACCTCGGTGCCGAACGGGCCGCCCGGATCAAAGGCCGCCGCACAGCTCGCCAGGAAACTCACCCCGATGCCGATGGACACCGGCACGTCCATGCCGATCCGCCGGCGGCGCAGCGCCGCCCACGCGCCCTGGAAGAAGGGTGCCGCCGAGAACAGCATCACGGGCAGCGTCATCACCGCGCTGCCCCAGTGGAGCAGACGCAGCAGGTCGGGCTCGATGCCGCCCGGGCCGGCCACGTAGGCGGGCGTGGCGAGCATCATCACCTGCATGGCGCAGAAACCCGCCACGAACAGCCGCCACAGGGCCTGGCGAGACTCGGTGCGGCGCAGCGCACGGGCGGCGGCCCGGGTGTCGGGATGGGCGTCATAGCCCGCCCGCTGCACGGCCGCCACCAGCGCCGACGGACGGGTGCGGGCCGGATCCCAGCGCACCGAGGCCCGCTGGGTGGCGGGGTTGACGTTGACCTCCAGCACCCCCTCCACGGCGCCGAGCGCCTGCGCGATCGGACCGGCGCAGGCCGCGCAGTAGATGCCCGAGAGCCGCAGCGAGGATTCGCCCGTGCGCTGCCCCTGGGCGTCGACGGACCAGCGCGTGAAGCGCGCGATCTGGCCAGGCTCGTCGAGCCGGGCGGCGTCGGGGGTTGCCTCGGATCTTGGCTCGGATCCTGGCACGGGCGTCGGCTTGGGCGTCGGCTCGCAGGTGAGTTCCGACGGGGGCAGGCGCGCCGCGACCGGCCGCGCATCGGCGGGCGCAGCAGGGGAGAGGCCGAGGGTGGTGGAGTTCATGGCGCCAAGGGACGAGGCACCTCGCACACACCGCGGCGCCAATGTGGCGCGCTCGCGGACCCTGCGAAGGACCGGGACCCCGCCTCAGTGTGGATCGGCCTCCCGCGACCGTCCGTGATCTGGATCAAGTCGGCGTTCGCCGTCCCGGGTTACAGCACTGAATGGGTGGGCCGTGGCGGGTCGCCCTTGCCTTCGTCCTCACCCCACAGCCTCCGCTTTCCCGCCTCCAGCCTCCAGACCCCTGGCCTCCGCCCCATGCCTCACCTCCGCCCCGACACCGCCCGAGACGCCGCCCCCCCGCCGCCGCCGCGCCAGACAACCCCATGGTCCCACCCCGCCGCGCCCCGCGTGGCACCGCCGGGCTGAACCGGCGTGGACGCCCCCAACGGCACCTGGATCGGCCTGGCGGTCGGGCTGGGCAGCGGCCTGCTGATCGGTGTCGACCGCGAGCGGCGCAAGGGCAGCGGGCCGGCCCGCGAGGCCGCCGGCCTGCGCAGCTTCGCGATCGCCGGTTTCAGCGGCGCGCTGGCCCAGACGCTGCACCACCCCGGCCTGGTGGTGGCCGGCGCGCTGCTGGTGGTGGTGCTCGGCGCGGTGTCGCACTTCAAG
>CAISYQ010000075.1 GCA_903889735.1 uncultured Methylibium sp. | reverse complement strand
GGTCTTGTTGATGTGCTGGCCGCCGGCTCCGCTGGCGCGGAAGGTGTCGATGCGCAGATCGGCCGGGTTGAGCGTGACCTCCTCGGCCTCATCGGCCTCGGGGAGCACGGCCACCGTGCAGGCGCTGGTGTGGATGCGGCCCTGGGTCTCGGTGGCGGGCACGCGCTGCACGCGGTGGCCACCGGATTCGAAACGCAGCGCGCCGAACACCGCCCCGCCGGCGGGGGCGGTGAGGTGGATCACCACCTCCTTGTAGCCACCGAGGTCGCTGGGGCTCTCGCTGACCAGGGCCACCGTCCAGCCGCGGCGCTCGGCGTGGCGGGTGTACATGCGCAGCAGATCCCCCGCGAAGAGGGCCGATTCATCGCCGCCGGTGCCGGCGCGGATTTCCAGGTAGGCGGCGCGCAGGTCGTCGGGGTCGCGCGGCAGCAGCAGGCGCTGCAGCTCGGCTTCCAGGCGCTGCAGATCGGCGGCGGCGGCCTCGGCCTCCTCGGCGGCGAAGGCGGCCATCTCCGGATCGGCCGCATCAGCCCCCCCCGCGCCCGGCCCGGTCAGCAGTTCCCGGGCGGTGGCCAGGTCGCGCTCGCGCTGGCCATGGCGGCGCCAGCGCTCGACGATGCCCGCCACCTCGGTGTGCTCGCGGCTCAGGGTGCGAAAGCCCGCGCCATCGCGCATCACGGCCGGATCGGCCAGCAGCGAGTCGAGCTCGGCGAGGCGGCGGTCGTAGCGGTCGAGCTGCTGGCGCAGGGAAGGCTTCATCGGGGCAGGGGACTGGGTGATCAGGGAAAGCGGGAGAGCGTGGGATCTGGATGGGAACGGCGCTGGGGCAGGCATTGAAACCGCTGAGAGGCCTGGCGTCAGAGCCTGGGGGTTCAGAGGATCGGGGCGGGCCGCGCTGCAGCAGGGAGCGGCCCGCCCGTCTGGCAGCGCCGCGGCGGGTCTCAGGCCGCGACGCTAATGCGGCTCACCGGCATCGTCGGGCCGGGGCGGCGCAACCGCTGGCGCCGCTGGGGTCGAGCCCCGCAGGAAGAGCCGCGAGACCACGCCGGCCAGCTGCGTGCGCTGCTCCGGTGCGGCGCTCTGCAGCTCCGCCAGCGTGCCGTGCAGCATCTTCTGGGTCAGGCCCTTGGTCAGTGCCTCCAGCACCGCCTCGACGCTGTCACCGCGCGCCAGCAGCTTCTGCGCGCGGGCGATCTCGAGCTGGCGCCAGTCGTCGGCCTGCGCGTGCAGGGCCTGGATCAGCGGCACGGTGGCGCGCTGGCCCAGCCAGTGCACGAAACTCTGCACGCCGGTGTCGATGATGACCTCGGCCTGGGCCACCGCGGCCTGGCGCTTCTCGCCGGCGGTCTGCACGATGGAGGAGAGGTCGTCCACGGTGTAGAGGTAGATGTCGTCGAGCCGGGCCACCTCGGGCTCGATGTCGCGCGGGACCGCCAGATCAACCATGAACATCGGGCGGCGCTTGCGGGCCTTCAGCGCCCGCTCCACCGCGCCCAGACCGATCAGCGGCAGGCTGCTGGCGGTGCAGGACACCACCACGTCAAATTCATGCAGGCGGGCCGGCAGGTCGGCGAGCTTCATGGGCTCGGCATTGAAGCGCGCGGCCAGCGCCTCACCGCGCTCCAGCGTGCGGTTGGCGATCGCGATGCCGGCCGGTTGGCGGGCCGCGAAATGCGTCGCGGCCAGCTCGATCATCTCGCCCGCCCCGACGAAAAGGACGCGAACTTCACGCAGGTCCTCGAACAGCTGGCTGGCCAGGCGCACCGCGGCGGCGGCCATGCTGATCGAGTGCGCGCCGATCTCGGTGGAGGTCCTCACCTCCTTGGCGACCGAGAAACTGCGCTGGAACAGCTGGTGCAGGGTGCGGCCCAGGGTGCCGGCGGTGTCGGCCTCGCGCACCGCCTGCTTCATCTGGCCGAGGATCTGCGCCTCGCCCAGCACCATGGAGTCCAGGCCGCTGGCCACGCGAAAGGCATGGCGGGCGGCCTCGCCGCCCTCCAGCACATAGGCGTGGTCGCTCAGGGTGTCGGGGCCGACCCCGCCCACCCGGGCCAGCCATTCCATCGCCGGGCGCACCAAGCGGGGGTCGGCTGCGCAGTAGAGCTCCGTGCGATTGCAGGTGGACAAGATGGCCGCCTCGGGTGGCGCATCGGCGCGGTGGACGCCCGTGAAACCATCGCGGAAGGTCTGCAGCGTCGGGGCCAGCTGCTCGAAGCTCAGGGCAAAGCGCCCGCGCAGGTCGAGAGGCGCGGTCGTGTGGTTCAGGCCCAGCGTGAACACCGACATAGCCCGATTATAAAATCGTCAGCTGCAGACACGCGCAGATGTCAATCACGGTTGTCGTCAGGCGCCAGAACACGTCCAATGCCGCCCCGGCCTGGGCGAGGCCAACGCCCGCTGCAGCCCCCGCCTGTCTTTCCAGACGCCCCGCGGCGAACCGTGACCCGTCAGCTTGGGGCAAGATCGGACGCCGGACGCGCCAACCCCAAGCCCCCCCAACCCCCCCATGAACGCGCTCGACGCCCTCAACCACCTCGCCAACCTGCTGTTGCCGGCCCTGCTGCTGGGCGGCATTGCCGCGTTGGGGGCCAAGGGCCTGTGGCGGCGCGAGCTCCAGGGCACGCCTTGGCTGCGCCTGGCCGCCTGGGCCAGCGGCGGGGCGCTGCTGGCACTGATCGGCGGGCTGGTACTGAGCGGGCGCGACGGTTCGATGGCCACCTACGCCGCCATGGTGCTCGCCTGCGCCGCCGCGCTCGGCTGGGCCGGCTGGGGGCGGCGGTGAACCTCACCAACCGCCCCAAGCCCGCCCGTATCCCCGTGGGGGATCGACCGGCCGCAAGTCTGGGCGAAGAGAGACCCGCGGGCCGAGCGCCGGACCGCCCCAAGCCGGCCAGCATCCCCTTGGGGGATCGACCGGCCGCCAGGCTGGGCGAG
>CAISYQ010000074.1 GCA_903889735.1 uncultured Methylibium sp. | reverse complement strand
TTCAGCCCCGAGCGGGAGAAGATGGGCTGGAAGGTGTTCGGGCGCCGCCAGACGCCGGCCATCCACAGCCAGATCGTGGTGCCCTCGGACTCCCCGGTCACCGAGCTGTCCCAGCTGCAGGGCGAGGAGGTGGTGTTCGCCGGCCCCGAGGCCCTCGTCATCTACAAGTTCCCGTACGCACACCTGCTGTCGAAGAACATCGCGGTCAAGCCGGTGTTCGCGGGCAACAACGATGCGGCCCTGGCGCAGCTCTTCAACCGCAAGGCCGCCGCGGCCGGATCGCATTCCCAGCTGGTGGCGGCCTATGCGGCGCGGGAGGGCAAGACCTACCGGGTGCTGTGGTCGGGCCCGGCGGTGCATGACCTGGCACTGATGGCCGCCTCCGACGTGCCCGAGAAGACCGTGCGGGCGGTGTCGAACGCCTTCGTGCAGATGCAGACCGACCCCCGTGGCAAGGCCGTCCTGGAGGCCGCATCGAAGCTGGTCGCGCTGCCGACCGACACCCGCTTCATCGCCTCCGACGGCAGCGAGTACGGCGCCTACCGCGACTTCTACCGCACCGCGCCGGCCTCGCTGCGATGAGTTCGCGGCGCCCGCCAGACCGGGGCCGTGGGTCGCGCGCGCCTGCGGTCTGGTGGCTGCGGTGGGTGCCGCAGTCGATCGTCGGACGGGTCTTCGGCCTCTACACGATCACGCTGCTGGGCTTTGTGGGCTCAGGCCTGGGGCTCTTCTACTTCTACCAATCCGACGTGGAGCTCGAAGCCGCGCAGGACCGGGCCGAGACCCTGGCCGCGGTGATGCTGCCGACTCTCTCCGACAGCGCCGTGATCGGCGACGACGACACCCTACAGCGCACGCTGGAGCGGGTGATCTTCCATTCCAGTTTCGCCTCGGCGAGCTTCATTGACACCCGCGGGCGCGAGCTGAAGGCCCTGCGCGAGGAACCCCCCCGGGCCGTGCCGCCGGACTGGGTGACGACCCTGGTGGCCCGGCGGCTGAAGGATGTCAGCCGCGCCGTCACAGTGGGTGGCCGCGATTACGGCATCCTGCGCCTGAGCTTCGCCCCGGAGGTGGTGGCCGGTGACCTGTGGCGCCCGGCGCGCGCCGCGCTGCTGCTCGCCGTCCTCAGCCTGGTCGGCGGCCTGCTGCTGATCCGCTTGCCGCTGGTGAGCTGGCTGGGCCAGGTCGGTCGCCTGCGTTCGCTCGAGAAGGACATCGACCGCCCCGACGCTCGCTGGCCCGAGCTCCCCCGCACCGAGGACGACAACGAGACCGCACCCATCGAATTCCGCCAGACCTTCGAGGTGCTCAACCGGGCAGCCCGAAGCTTGCAGGCCCAGCGCGAGCAGGCGGCCGTGACCTTGAAGACGATCGGCGATGCCGTGTTCACGCTCGACGCGGAGGGCGTGGTGCTGCTGGTCAATCCGGCCGCCGGGCTGCTGCTGCGCAGCGCCACCTCGCAGCTGCTCGGGCGGCCGGTGCAGTCGCTCTTTCCCACCTTCTTCGAGGCCGCCGCTCCGCTCGTACCCTGGCACCGGCGCGAGTTCGAGTTCACCGCGCGGGATGGCCATTCCCTGGTGATCGACTCCACCCTCTCGCCGATCCGCGGGTCCGACGGCCGGCCGGTGGGCCATGTGCTGGCCTGTCGCGACGTCACCGACCAGCATGCGCTGGCCCAGCAGCTCCGGCGCGAGCTGGCCTCGCGCGAGGCTGCACTCGACGCCCTGCGTGCCCTGCTGGTGGACCTGTCCCGTGCGGGCATCAGCGAGACCTTGCACGGGGCGCTGGAAGAGGGCGTGGACCCAAGCGCGGCTGCTGTCGGCCCGGACTCGGCGCACGGGCCGGTGGGCGTTGCGGCGGTGCTTGCGCCGGGCGGTGCTTCCGGTGCCGGACCTGGCACCGGGCGGGACCATGAAGACGACATCCGGGCGGTCTCGCTGCTGGTGGTGGACCTGGTGGCGCAGGTGCGCGAGCGCAGCGAGCAGTTGAATGCGATCTTCGCGCTCAGTCCCGATGGCTTTGTGTCCTTCGACCCGCAGCGCCGCGTCCAGTACGCCAGCCCGGCCTTCACGCGGCTCACCGGGCTGGCCGAGTCCCGGGTGGCGGGGCTGGGCGAGGCGGACTTCGTCCGGCTGCTGGCCGCGGGTTGCCGGCCTGGGACCTCGGTGTGCAGCCTCGAGACCCTGAGGGGCCAGAGCGCCTACGAGGAGGGCACGCAGTGCGAGCGCATCGAGCTCGAGCGGCCCCTGCCGCGGGTGCTGCAGGTGGGGCTGCGCGAGAGCGGCAGCGAGGCGATCTCCCAGATCCTCTACCTGCGCGACATCACCCACGAGACCGAGGTGGAGCGCATCAAGAGCGAGTTCCTCTCGACCGCGGCCCATGAGCTGCGCACCCCCATGACCAGCATCTATGGCTTTGCCGAGCTGCTGCTGCACCGCGAGCTCGCGGCCGAGCGGCGCCGTGAGGTGCTGCAGATCATCCACCGCCAGACCGGGCGGATGATTGCCATCATCAACGAGCTCCTCGATCTGGCCCGCATCGAGGCGCGCCAGGGCCAGGATTTCTCCCTGGAGACCCTGGACCTCGGGGCGCTGGTGCGCGATGCCCTGCTCGATTTCCGCCCGCCTGACGACCGCGCCGCGCCGCTGCTGCAGGGGCTGGAAGGCCTGGGGGCGCGGGTCTGCGTGGACCGCGGCAAGCTGCTCCAGGCCCTGGGCAATGTGCTGTCCAACGCCTACAAATACTCCCCCGGCGGGGGCGCCGTGCGGGTGAGCCTGTTCCCGGGCCGCCTGCCCGGCCGCGACGGTGGGCCGGCCTGGGGCCTGGACGTCGAGGACGAGGGCATCGGCATGACGCCCGAGCAGCTCGCCCGGGTCAGCGAGCGCTTCTACCGGGCCGACACCAGCGGCAGCATCCCCGGCACCGGGCTGGGCATGAGCATCGTCCAGGAGATCGTCGGGCTGCTCGGCGGTGTCATCGAGCTGGGCAGTGAGTCGGGCAAGGGAACCCGCGTCAGGCTCTGGCTGCCCGCCGCAGCGGCCGAGATCGGTGATCCGCTGCGCCCGCAGGGGCTGCTTGCGCACCAGGTGGCCGCGGGCGCATGAGGCGGAGCAGGGCAGTGGGAATGGGGCGGTGTTGGCCGTCAATTCCCACCTTTGCCGCGAGGCAATGCTGCTACATTCTTCAGCGATGCCCCCCTTGGGTGGGCCAGGCGATGGAATGACGAAGTGAAGAAGATTCTGATCGTTGAGGATCATGCCGATATCCGCAAGCTGATCCGCATGACGCTCGAGTTGGAAGACTTCGAGATCCATGAGGCGGTCGACGCCGACAGCGGCCTCGCGCTCGCCCTCGAGCTGGAGCCCGAGCTCATGCTGCTCGACATCATGATGCCCGGCGAGATGGATGGCCTGGCGCTGTGCCGCCACATCAAGGGCCACGATCGCCTCAAGACGGCCAAGGTGGTGCTGCTGACGGCCCGCGGCCAGGCCCAGGATGTCGAGGCCGGCCGGGAGGCGGGCTCCGATGCCTACCTGGTCAAGCCCTTCGGCTGCCTGCACCTGATGAACACCATCGACTCCCTGCTCGGCCAGCCCAAGGCGGCTTGACGCTTCACGGGCCCTGATCGACGGGGGCCCTCAGGAGGTTGGGGCCGGCTGCGGCGAGTCCGATCCTGCGGACCGGCCCCGCTGACCGCCGTCACCTCAGCGGCGGCCTGAGCGCCTCAACCGGGAAAAGGGCCCAGGCGACCCCGCTTATCTCGCTCAAGTTCGGCCAGCCCCCCGGAAGAATCCTCTACAAGGATTTCAACGGACAACATGGCTGACCAAGGCGCTCAAGACCGCAATCTACCCGCCAGTGCGCGCAAGCTGCAGAAGGCGAGGGAGGAGGGTCAGGTCGCGCGCTCGCGGGACCTGGGTCATTTCGCGGCGATCGCGGCGGCGATGGGCCTGATGATCGTCATGGCGCCGGGCCTCGCCGCCTCGCTGCGGGCCCTGCTCGCCACCGGCCTGCGCTTCGATGCGCAGACTGTGGCCAATCCCGCCAGCATGGGAGAGCGCTTCGCGCTCCTGGGTGAGCAGTTCGTCTGGGTGATGCTGCCGATCGGCCTGGTGATGGTGGTCGTGGCGCTGGCCGCTGGCATGGCCCTGGGGGGTTGGAATTTCTCCCTCCAGGCCTTGATGCCGAAGTTCGACAAGCTCAACCCGCTCACCGGCCTGGGCCGCATCTTCTCGGCCGACCGCCTGATCGACACGCTGCGCACCTGTGCCCTCGCGCTGGTGATCGGGGTGGTGGGCGGGCTCTACTTCGCGCTGCACTTCCAGGCCTTCGCCGCCGTGCTCGCGCTGCCGCTGCCGGCCGCGCTCGCGCAGGCGGGCGGCGACGTGGTCAAGGGCATGGGCTTTCTCGCGCTCACGCTGGCCGCCTTCGCCGCGGTCGATGTGCCGGTGCAGCGCTTCCAGCATGCCAAGCGCCTGAAGATGAGCTTCCAGGAGGTCAAGCAGGAGCACAAGGAGCTCGAGGGCAACCAGGAGATCAAGTCCAAGATGAAGGTGCGCATGCGCGAGATGGCCAACCGCCGCATGCTCTCCGAGGTGCCCAAGGCCGATTTGGTGGTGATGAACCCGACCCACTATGCGGTCGCCCTGAAGTACGACGAAGGCTCCACCGGCGCGCCCCGCGTGGTCGCCAAGGGCGCCGACCTGATGGCCATGCGCATCCGTGACGCCGCCCGCGGCGCCGAGGTGCCGGTCCTGCAGGCCCCGGTGCTGGCGCGTGCGCTGTACGCGCATGCCGAGATCGACCGCGAGATCCCGGTGTCGCTCTATGCCGCCGTGGCGCAGGTGCTGGCCTATGTCTACCAGCTGCGCGCCGCGCTCAGCGGGCAGGCGCCGATGCCGGGCGAGCTGCCGGAGCTGCCGGTGCCCGTTGAGCTCGACCCCCACCACGTGGCGCAACCCGCCTGAGCGGGCCGCACTGCCCCCTTCCCCACGTCTGATCGAGCCACCAGGAACACCGCCCCATGAATCCGATGCTGATGCAGATGCAGGCCTGGTTCGGCCCCAACGCCCGCGTGATCCGCAGCCTGGCGGTGCCGTTGCTGGTGCTGCTGGTGCTGGTGATGATGGTGCTGCCGCTGCCCCCGCTGCTGCTGGACCTGCTGTTCACCTTCAACATCGCGCTCGCGCTGATGGTGATGATGGTCAGCGTCTACATGCTCAGGCCGCTGGACTTCGCCGCCTTCCCGACGGTGATCCTGCTGACCACCCTGATGCGGCTGTCGCTCAACGTCGCCTCCTCGCGGGTGGTGCTGCTTGAAGGCCACACCGGCACCGGTGCGGCCGGGCAGGTGATCGAGAGCTTCGGCCACTTCCTGATCGGCGGCAACTTCGCGGTCGGCATCATCGTCTTCGCCATCCTGGTGGTCATCAACTTCATCGTGGTGACCAAGGGCGCCGAGCGCATCGCCGAGGTCGGCGCGCGCTTCACCCTGGACGCCATGCCCGGCAAGCAGATGGCGATCGACGCCGACCTCAACGCCGGCCTGATCGACGAGAAGGAGGCCAAGCGCCGCCGCGCCGAGGTGGGCGAAGAGGCGGAGTTCTTCGGCTCCATGGACGGCGCCAGCAAGTTCGTGCGCGGCGATGCCATGGCCGGCATGCTGATCCTCTTCATCAACATCGTCGGCGGCTTCGTCATCGGCGTGGTCCAGCATGACCTGTCGGCCGGCGAGGCCGCCAACAGCTACATCCTGCTGGCCATCGGTGACGCGCTGGTGGCCCAGATCCCGGCGCTGCTGATCTCGGTGGCGGCGGCGATGGTGGTGTCGCGCGTGGGCAAGGACCAGGACGTCGGCGAGCAGATCCTCGGGCAGGTGTTCAAGGCGCCGAAGTCGGTGGCGGTGGTGGCGGCCGTGATCGGACTGCTGGGCGTGATCCCGGGCATGCCGCATATCGTCTTCCTGCTGATCGGCGGGCTGCGGGGCTGGCTGGCCTGGTGGATGAACCGCCGCGACCAGAGGGCCGCCATCGCCCCGGCGGTGGCCGCACCCGCCGGGCCGGCGCCCGATGCCGAGGCCAGCTGGGACGACCTTCAGCCGGTCGACACGCTCGGCCTGGAGGTCGGCTACCGCCTGATCGCGCTGGTGGACAAGGAGCGCCAGGGCGACCTGCTCACGCGCATCAAGGGCGTGCGGCGCAAGTTCGCGCAGGACGTGGGTTTCCTGCCGCCGGCCGTGCACATCCGCGACAACCTCGAGCTGCGCCCGAGCATGTACCGCCTGACCCTGCGCGGCGCCATCGTCGGCGAGGGCGAGGCCTTCCCCGGCATGCTGCTGGCCATCAACCCCGGTCAGGTCAGCACGCCGCTGATCGGCACCGCCACCACCGACCCGGCTTTCGGCTTGCCCGCCATCTGGATCGAGGAACGCCAGCGGGAAGCCGCGCAAATGGCCGGCTATACGGTCGTTGATTGCTCGACTGTTGTAGCGACCCACCTTTCACACTTGATGCAAGTCAACGCCGCCCGTTTGCTGGGGCGTGTGGAGACCCAGCAACTGGTCGAACACGTGACCAAGCTCGCCCCCAAGCTCATCGAGGATGTGGTTCCCAAAATGGTTTCGATCGCCGCCCTGCAAAAACTCCTCCAGCTGCTGCTGGAAGAGGGCGTGCACATCCGCGACATGCGCTCGGTGATCGAGGCGCTGGCCGAGCATGTGGGCGGCAATGCCAACCTGGCCACCGACCCGGTGGAGCTGGCGCGCCGCATCCGCGTGGCGCTGGCCCCGGCCATCGTGCAGCAGATCTACGGCCCGGTGAAGGAGCTGGAGGTGATCGCGATCGAGCCCGAGCTCGAGCGCCTGCTCTCCCAGGCCCTGACCTCGCCCCACGGCCCCATGCTCGATCCGGGTGTGGCCGACACCCTGACCCGTTCCGCGGCCGAGTCGGCCAAGCGCCAGGAGGACCTGGGTCACCCGGCCTGCCTGCTCGTGCCCGACGCCATCCGCACCCAGATCGCCCGCCTGCTCAAGCGCGCTGCACCCCGCCTGCGGGTGCTCTCGCACAGCGAGATTCCCGACACCCACTCGATCCGCATCGGATCGGTCATTGGCGCGGCAGCCTGACGCCGCGTTCCTGGCACCCCACCACCCCTGAGCCCCCGGAGGCCCTCCATGAACTTCCAGCGCTATACCGGCAAGACCTCGCGCGACGCGATGGTGAAGCTGCGCCACGCGCTCGGCGCTGACGCCGTGGTGATCTCCACCAAGCCCTGCGCCGAAGGGGTGGAGATCCTCGCCATGGCCCCCGCCACGATGGCCGCGATGGAACGCGAGGCCCGGCTGGCACCGGCGGGCGCCAGCGCGCCTGCGGCCGCCAGACCCCCCGCGGCCAGGCCGGCGGCGCGCGCCCCGGCACGCCCGACTCCCGCCTCTGTGGAGGTGGCCGAGGACGTGGCCCAACTCTCGATGAGCACGCTGTCCTTCCAGGACTATGTGCGTGAGCGCGTGCTGAAGAAGCGCCAGGAGGCGCTGCGCGCCGAGGCCTCGGCCGACCTGCGCGTGCCGCCACGGCCTGAGCCCGGGCGGAGCGCCGCCTCGGCCGCCGACCCGGTGGACAGCGCCATCGACGCCGTCGCCCGCCGCATCGCGCAGCGCAATGCCCAATCAGCCCCTGCTGAGGCCGCCACAGCCACGTCGCCGACAGCGAGACGCCTCCCGCCGGTGCTGCACGAGTCCATCGCCTACGGCGCGTCTGCCGCCCCGGCCGCTGCGCCGTCCGACATGGCCATGATGAACGAGCTGCGCTCGATGAAGGGCCTGATCGAGGAGCGCTTCGGCGCCCTCGCCTTCATGGAGAAGCTCCAGCGCCAGCCGGCGCAGGCGCGCCTGACCCAGAGCCTGCTGGACAGCGGCTTCTCGCCGGTGCTGATCCGCAAGCTCATCACCGGTCTCGGCCCCGAGGTCACCGACGAGCAGGCCTGGGCGGCCGATGTGCTGGAGCGCAACCTGCTCACCGGCGAGCGTGATGCGGCCCTGGAGGACCAGGGCGGCGTGTTCGCGCTGATCGGCTCCACCGGGGTCGGCAAGACCACCTCGACCGCCAAGCTGGCCGCTGCCTTCGCCGCCCGCCACGGCGCGGGCCACCTCGGCCTGATCACGCTCGATGCCTACCGACTGGGTGCCCACGAGCAGCTGCGCGCCTACGGCCGCATCCTCGGCGTGCCGGTCCACACCGCCCACGACCGCGCCTCCCTCGAGGACCTGCTCGACCTGTTGTCGGCCAAGAAGATGGTGCTGATCGACACCGCCGGCGTCGCCCAGCGAGATGCCCGCACCCGCGAACTGCTCGAGATGCTGAGCCACCGCTCGATCAACAAGCTGTTGGTCGTCAACGCCGCCTCCCAGGGCGAGACCATCGACGACGTGATGACGGCCTACCGTGGCGCGGCCTGCAAGGGCGTGATCCTCAGCAAGCTCGACGAGGCTGTGAAGCTCGCCCCCGCCCTGGACGCCGTGATCCGCCACCGGCTCAAGATCGTGGCCGTGGCCAATGGCCAGCGCGTGCCCGAAGACTGGCACCGGCTCTCAGCGCAGGCGCTGGTCCACCGGGCGCTGCGCGACACCGGCAGCGCCGCCTACCGCTTCGAGGCCAGCGAGATGAACTTGGTGTTCGCCAGTCCGAAGCCGGCCCCGGCGCAGGCCCCCGTCCGCCCTGCCGCCATGGCCGCGGCGTTCTGATGCCTCGCCTGACCCGCAACCCTCCGAGCCGAACGATGAGCCGCCATTCCGATCCGCACGCGCTGCCGACCGCCGATCACTGGTCCGACGAGTTCGACGCGCCGGCCCAGGGCGCCGGACCGTCGAGCCCGCCCTCGCCCTTCATCGACCAGGCCGACGGCCTGCGGCGGCTCTTCGCCGGCCGCACGCTGCGCTTCGTCCCGGTGGTGTCCAACCCCTCCGTCACTTGCGGCGGCGCGATGCTCGAGCGCCTGAGCACCGTCTACGCCGAACAGGGCCTGAGTACGCTGGTCGTCGATGCGGGGGAGCGGGCGCGCGCGCCGCGGGAGCTCACCCGCTTCGACCTGAGCGAGGGCATCGAGATGCTGAGCACCCAGGTGAGCTACCTGGCTGCCCGCGGTCTTCCGCTGCGCTATGTGGATGCCAGTGGCTCCACGACGAGCTTCCTAGACGCCCTGGCCCGCGCCTCGGGCGATGCCGATGTGGTCCTGCTGCACGCACCGGCAACCGATCTGGCGCGTCTCTTGGCGCGCCGGGTGCAGTCGCACGAGGCCACCGCACTGCGGCCCATCCTGCTCTGCGACGAGCGGGCCGACAGCGTCACCCATGCCTATGGCGCGATCAAGCTGCTGGCCGCGCGCGCCGGCCTGATGGCCCATGACCTCTTGATCAGTGCCGCGGCGAACTCCCCGCGGGCCAAGGTGGTGGCCGAGCGACTGGCCCGCTGCGCCGACAACTTCCTGGGCGCCGTGCTGCACGACTGGGTGGCCATCGACCCCCGAGAGGCCGCCACTGTGGCGCCGTCGCTGGCGCTGCAAGGGTTGGCGCGCGGACAGTTCGCCTGTGCGCTGGTGCAGCGCGTGAGCGACCTGGCCGATGGCATGCCGGCCGAGCGCCTGCACCGCAGCGCCCTGCCAGCCCAGGCCACGATGGCCGCGCCGCAGGCGCGCGCCCACCGCTGAACCGACGACCCGAATTCCGACGGAGCCGCCCCCATGTACACCGCCACAGGTCGCCTCGAAACCCATTCGATGCTCAAGCAGTACAGCCCGCTGGTGCGGCGGCTGGCCCACCAGATGATCGCCAAGCTGCCCGCCAACGTGGAGGTGGACGACCTGATCCAGGTTGGCATGATCGGCCTGGCCGACGCCATGACCCGCTTCGACGCCGAGCAGGGCGTGCAGTTCGAGACTTTCGCCACCCAGCGCATCCGCGGCGCCATGCTCGATGAGCTGCGCGGCGCCGACTGGATGAGCCGCGGCAACCGCAAGCAGCAGCGCGACATCGAGACCGCGCTGCACAAGCTGCAGCAGCAGCTCGGCCGCGCCCCGATCGAGAGCGAGATCGCCGTCGCCATGGGCCTGAGCCTGGCCGAGTACCAGGAGCTGCTGGGCAAGGTGCGGGGCACCCAGCTGGTCTATCTGGAGGACATGTCGGGCGACGAGGGCGACGCCGATTTCCTGGACCGCCATGTCATCGACGAGAATGAGAACCCGATGGCGGCCCTCCAGGACCGCCGCATGCGGGAAGCCCTGGTGGCGGCGATCAAGCACCTGCCCGAACGCGAACAGTTTGTGATGAGCATGTATTACGAGCAGGACATGAACCTCAAGGAGATCGCCGCGGTGCTGGGCGTGACCGAGTCGCGTGTGTGCCAGCTCCACAGCCAGAGCATCGCCCGACTGCGCACCAAGCTCCGCGACCACTGAAACCGGGATCCTCTTGATGTGGGCTTGGTTCGGCAAGTCAAACCGTGCGCGCCCGCAGGAGGCACAGGCTTCGGCGCCTGCCGCCCCCGACCTGCGCGGTGCCGTGCAGACCATCGCGCGCCAGGCGTCTTCACTGGGTCGCAATGCCGCCGAGGTGCGCGGCCTGATCGACGAGACCGCCCGCCTCAACCTGCAGCAGGTCGAGGCGGTGCAGGCGCTGGGCGCCCAGCTCGGCGAGGTGCAGCGCGCCCAGGGCAGCATCGGCAGCACCACGGCCGATAGCCTGAAGGCGGTTGACCGTGCCAGTGCGGCAGTGGCCGAGGTGGGCGCCGAGGTCGGCGGCATCATCGACGCCCTGCGTCAGGTGGCGGCCGCGGCCGGCCAGATCACCAGGATCGCGCTTCAGACACGCTTGGTGGCGTTCAACGCCTCGGTTGAGGCTGGGCGGGCCGGCGAGGCCGGACGGGGCTTCAGCGTGGTGGCCGACGCGGTGAAGGACCTCTCGGCCCAGGTCGAGGCCTCCTCCAAGGAAATCACCCGCACGATCGGCGAGCTCGATGCGCGCGTCGAGATACTCGCCCGCGAGATCCAGCGGCGCGACGGCGAGGCGCCGCAGGGCGGCTTTCACCTGGCCCTGGCCGAGGTGCAGGAGGGCGTGAGCCGCATCAGCGCGGCCGCCGGGCAGAGCCGCGCCACCTGCGACGGCCTCACCACCCAGATGACCGCGATCCAGCGCGAGATGCAGCGGGCCAACGAGTCCCTGGTCCACGCCAACACCCGCAGCGAGGCCTTCCTGAAGGTGGGCGAGTCGCTGATCGAGGTGGTGGCCGACTGTGGCGTGGAGACCGACGACACGCCCTTCATCCGCGGCGCGCAGCAGGCTGCGCTCGAGATCGGGCAGCTGCTCGAGGAGGCGCTGGCCGGCGGCGCGATCTCCGCGGCCGACCTGTTCGACGAGCACTACCAACCGATCCACGGCACCAACCCGCCCCAGCACCTCACGCGCTTCTGCGCGCTGGCCGACCGGTTGTTTCCGCAGGTGCAGGAGCGCATGCTGGGCCTCAGCAGCAAGGTCGTCTACTGCATCGCGACCGACCGCAACGGCTATGTGCCCACGCACATCCGCCAGTACTGCCGCCCGCAGCGCCCCGGCGACTTGGTCTGGAACACCGCCAACAGCCGCTACCGCCGCATCTTCAACGACCGCACGGGCCTGGCCTCGGCGCGCAACCAGCGTCCCCTGCTGCTGCAGACCTACCGGCGCGACATGGGCGGCGGCCAGTTCGTGCTGATGAAGGAGGCGGCGGCGCCCATCGCCGTGAGCGGTCGGCATTGGGGCGGCGTGCGCCTGGCATTCCAGTTCTGAGGGGTCCCGCGGGTTTTCGGGGTCGTGGGCGGGAAGCCTGCGGTGCCCGGCAGAAACGCCTGGAGCGCCATGAGCGCCCGGGCGCTGCGGATTTTCAAGATTTTCGCTAGGCCCGGGTGGAGGGGCCACGCATAGACTCGCGGGCTGCGCCAACGACCGCCCCCAAGAGCCCACCCCATGACCGCACCCCGCCTGCTTCGCCCCACCCCCCTCTTTGCCGCCTGCGCGGTGCTCTGTGCCTCGCTCGCGGCCCACGCCCAGCAGGCCGCCACGCTGCAGCCGGTGGTGGTTTCCGGCAGCGGCTTCGAGCAGCGTGCCTTCGATGCCCCCTTCTCGGTCGGCATCGTCGATGCGCGGGAGCTGAGCTCGGGTGGCCTGATGGTCAACCTCTCCGAGGCCATGGCGCGCATCCCCGGCATCACCGTCAACAACCGCAACAACTACGCCCAGGACCAGCAGATCAGCTCGCGCGGCTTCGGTGCGCGCTCCAGCTTCGGCGTGCGCGGCATGCGGCTCTACACCGACGGCATCCCCGCCACCATGCCCGACGGCTCGGGCCAGGTCTCGCACTTTGACCTTGCCGGCGCCCAGCGCATCGAGGTGCTGCGCGGCCCGTTCTCGGCGCTCTACGGCAACAGCTCGGGCGGCGTGATCTCCCTGGTCAGCGAGCCCGTGAAGGACCGCTACGCCGAGATCGACCTCGACGCCGGCCGCTACGGCACCCGCCAGGTGCGCGCCACCGTGCAGGCGCCCTTGTCGGACACGCCGGGACGCGGCTTCGACATCCGCGCCAGCATCAGCCGCTTCGAGACCGATGGCTTTCGCCCCCAGAGCGAGGCCGAGCGCACCTCGGGCAACGTGCGCCTGGGCTGGACCGGCGAGCGCGACAAGGTGGTGGTGAGCTTCAGCCACACCGACCAGCCGGCGCTGGATCCGCTGGGGCTAAACTACGCGGATTTCCAGGCCGATCCCTACCAGACCGTCGTCGGGGCGCTGCCCCAGGAGTCGGCGGGCATCGTGGATCCGGCGCGCTTCAACACCCGCAAGAACCTCAAGCAAGACCAGCTTGGCGCCAGCTGGCGCCACCGCTTCGAGGGCCTGGGCGCGCTGAGCGAGAGCGCCGTGGTGGCCTACGCCGGCCAGCGCTCGGTCACGCAGTGGCAGGCCATCACCACCGGCGCCCAGGCCGCGGCGACGAGCCCGGGTGGGGTCATCGACTTTGACCGCGACTACCGGGGCATCGACGGCCGGCTGGTCTGGCGCTGGCAGCTCGAGGGTGAGCGCAGCGCCCAGATCGTGGCCGGCGCGGCTTTCGAGGAGTCCGAGGAAGACCGCCGCGGCTACCGCAATTACATCGACACGCCGGACGGCCGGGTGCTCGGCGTGACCGGTGAGCTGCGCCGCGACGAGAAGAACAAGGTCAACACCAAGGATGTCTATGTCCAGGGCGAGATCGAGTTCGTCAAGAACTGGGTGGCCACCCTCGGGGTGCGCTCGGGCAAGGTCGACTTCACCTCCGACGACCGTTTCATCCAGGGCACGAATCTGGACGATTCCGGCTCGCTCGACTACAACTACACCAACCCGGTGGCGGCCCTGCAGTGGCGCGTGAGCCCCGAGCTCAACGTCTACCTCAGCGGCGGCCGGGGCTTCGAGTCACCGACGCTTGCCGAGCTGGCCTACCGGCCTGACAGCCAGCCCGGGGTGAACACCGACCTGAAGGCGCAGGAGAGCAAGCAGGTCGAGCTCGGCGCGAAGTGGCGGCCGGCGGGTACCGGCCTGGCCGTCGATGCGGCCTTGTTCGAGGCCCGCACCGACAACGAGCTGGGCGTGGCCACCAACCGGGGTGGTCGGTCGACCTTCCAGAACGTGGGCAAGACCACCCGCAAGGGAGCTGAGCTGTCGGCCGGCTGGCAGCCCACGACACAGTGGAGCGCGGCGCTGGCGCTGACCTTCCTGAGCGCCGAGTACGACAACGGTTTCGAGACCTGCTACGGCCTGCCCGCGCCTTGCACGGCGGCCACGACCAAGAACCAGGTCCCAGCCGGCACCCGTATCGCCGGCACCTCGCCGCGCAGCGCCTACGCCGAGCTGGCCTGGCGGCCCTTCGGCAACCTGGCCACGGAGTTCGCGGCCGAGTGGCGGGCCCAGGACCGGGTCGCCACCAACGACCTCAATGCTGCCGGGGCGGTGGACGATTTCACCGCCGGCTGGGCGACGCTGGGCCTGCGGGCCCGCCAGCAGTACGCCGTCGGCCCGCAGTCGCGGCTGGAGATCCTCGCCCGCTTGGACAACGTCTTCGACCGCGAATACGCCGGCAGCGCCATCGTCAACGAGGGCAACCGCCGCTTTTTCGAAGCCGGCGCTCCGCGCAGCTGGCTGCTGGGCGTGAAATGGCGCCAGGCGTTCTGAGCGCCTGAGTGAGGGTGGGCCCACCGCCTCGGGGCGGTGGGGTGCGCGCCGCAAGGGGCTGGGCAGCGCGGGCATGCACCCTGTTCGCGTTGTGGCACGGCGCTGCGGCCAGAAGGCGGTGGCGGGTGCGCGCAGGCCGGCCGATAGACTCGCCCGGTGCCTGCCGCTGCGCTCGCCCTCGTCCTTGCCGCCGCGCTTCTGCATGCGCTGTGGAACCTGGCGGCCAAGCGGGCTGGTGGGGACCGGCATTTCGTGCTGCTGGTGGCGATCTACATCGTCTTGCTCTGGTCGCCGCTGGG
>CAISYQ010000073.1 GCA_903889735.1 uncultured Methylibium sp. | reverse complement strand
CCCGGATCGGCTTGTAGATGACCTTCTTCTGCTCGACGCGGCTGATCACGGCGTGGTCGGTGTCATAGGCGATCAGCCCCTTGGGCCGGCCCATCTTGACCATGATCTCATCGAAGGCGTCGACGCACAGGCCGCAGTTGATGCACTCGAGTTGCGCGCCGTCGCGGATGTCGATGCCCATCGGACAGACCACGACACACTGGTTGCAGTCGACGCAGTCGCCGCGACCTTCCCAGGATTCGTTCTTCTTGTGCGGACCACGCGGTTCGCCGCGGTCAGCGAGGTAGGTGACCTGCAGCGAATGCTCGTCGAGCATGGCGCCCTGGATGCGCGGCCAGGGGCACATGTAGGTGCAGACCTGCTCGCGCATCATGCCGGCCAGCGTGTAGGTGGTCGCCGTCAGCAAGCCGCAGGAGATGTAGGCCGTCAGCGGCGCCTGGCCGAGCCAGAAGGTGCGGATCAGCGTCGGCGCATCGTGGAAGTAGAAGATCCAAGCGCCGCCGGTGGCGAAGGCGATGCCGAGCCAGGCGGCGTGCTTGCCGGTCTTGCGCCAGAGCTTGTTGAACGACATCGGCGAGGCGTCGAGCTTCATCCGCGCGTTGCGGTCGCCCTCGAACAGCCGCTCGACGGCGATGAACAGGTCGGTCCAGACCGTCTGCGGGCAGGTGTAGCCGCACCACAGGCGGCCAAACAGGGCCGTCACCAGGAACAGCACAAGGGCCCCCATCACCAGCAGACCGGTGATGAAATAGACCTCCTGGGGCCACAGCTGGATGAAGAAGAAATAGAACCGGCGGCCGGTGAAATCGACCAGCACCGCCTGATCGGGCAGCTCCCCCGGGCGGGTCCAGCGGATCCAGGGGACGACGTAGTAGACCGCCAGGGTGGCGATCAGCATCGCCCACTTGATGGTCCGCCACTTGCCGTGGACCAGCTTGGGATAGATCGGGGGACGCTTCTGATAGAGACCGCCGCCCTGACCCGCCTTGCGACGGGCCAGAGCGGCGGCACTGACCGGACCCGGGCTTTTGGCCGCGCTGGGGGGCGTGGTCCGGTCAATTACAACGGTCATGACTGCACTACTGACCCGAGTTGGCGTGGATGTAGACGGCGATGGCCTTGATGGTCTCGGGGCTGAAACGCTGCCCCCAGGCCGGCATCACACCGCCGCGACCGTTCTGGATCTGCCCGTTGATCGAGGCGCGATCCGATCCGTAGAGCCAGTCACCGTCGGTAAGATCGGGGGCGCCCAAGGCCTGGGCGCCCTTGCCCTCGACGCCGTGACAGCTGGCGCATTGCTCGGCGAAGACCGGCGTGGCGCGCGCCACGGCGGCGGGACTGGCCTGGCGACCGGACTTCGAGACGACGTACTCCGTCAGGTCCGCGATCTGCGCGGCCTGCAGAAGACCGTCCTTGCCGAAGGCGGGCATCTGCGAGATGCGCGCCTGGTCGTCGCCCGAGCGGATGCCGTAGGTCAGGGTCTGCTGGATATCCTCCAGCGTACCGCCCCACAGCCACACGTCGTCGCGCAGGTTGGG
>CAISYQ010000072.1 GCA_903889735.1 uncultured Methylibium sp. | reverse complement strand
GATGCGCACGCCCAGCTCGACCCGCTCCTCGACCAGGTCGATGATCTGGTCCGAGATCAGCACATCCAGCCGCACGGCGGGGAAGCTCTTCAGGAATTCCGGCAGCCGGGGGCAGATTCTCAGCCGGCCGAAGGCGCCGGGCAGGGTGATTCGCAGGGTGCCGCTGGCGGAGGCCTTGCGGCCGCTGTCCGTGCGCAGCGACTCCACCGCGTCCAGCAGCTGCTTCACATGCTCGTACAGCGCCAGGGCCTCGTGGGTCGGCTGCAGCCGCCGGGTGGTGCGCGCGAACAACTGCACGCCCAGCCCGGCCTCGAGCGCGACGATCTGCTTGCTCACCGCCGATTGCGTGATGCCCATCTCGCGGGCGACCGCCGAGATGCTGCCGGCCTCGAAGATGCGGGCGAACGCCGCGTAGGCCTTCAGGGAGTCCATGCCGTCATTGATGCCTGATGGGAATAAGTAATAGTCTAAAGAAGATATTTCGGATTGAATGGGAGCCCATCACAATGAGTTGGACCGCGCGACATGGCGTCGCCGACCGCAGCAGGAAGAAGTCAGATGAACAAGACGGTGGGAATCATCGGGGCCGGCACGGCGGGCCTGCACCTGGGGCTGTACCTGCGCCAGCAGGGTGTGGCCGTGACCGTCTTCACCGACCGTCGGCCCGAGGAGTACGCGGGCATGCGGCTGCTCAACACGGTGGCCCACCACGCCGTGACCATCGACCGAGAGGACGCGCTCGGCGTGAACCATTGGCCGTCCGACGAGGAAGGCTACTTCGGTCACCACTATTTCATCGGCGTCCAGCCCGAGCCGATTCGCTTTTATGGTGACCTCCACCAGCCGAGCCGGGCGGTGGACTACCGGATCTACCAGCCGCGCCTGATGGAGGATTTTCTCGAGCGGGGTGGCCAGATCGAGTACCGCGAGATCCGCGGCGACGAGGTGGCTGCCCTCAGCGCCCGCTTCGACCTGATGGTGGTCTGCACCGGCAAGGGCCCGTTCGGGCAGATGTTCCAGCACGACCCGCAGCATTCGCCCTTCGACCGGCCGCAGCGGGCGCTGTGCGTGGGTCTCTTCAAGGGCATCCGGCAGCGACCCGAACGCGCGGTCACGATGTACTTCTCACCGGGCGCGGGCGAGATGATCGAGATCCCGACGCTGACCTTCAACGGCATGCAGAACGCCCTGGTGATCGAGAACATCATCGGCGGCGACCTGGAGGTCCTGGCCAAGACCCGCTATGAGGACGACCCGCGCGCCTTCATCGAGCTGCTGCTCACCAAGCTGCGCCAGCATTACCCGGATTGCGCCGACCGCATCGACGAGGGCGAGTTCGACTTGGCCAACGGCCCGCTCGACATCCTGCAGGGGGGCGTGACCCCGACCGTGCGCAAGTCGCATGTCTTCCTGGAGGGCGGCAAGCTGGCGGTGTCGCTGGGTGACGTCCATGCGATGGTGGACCCGGTGCTGGGCCAGGGCGCCAACATGGCCTCCTATGCAGCGCTGGTGCTGGGCGAGGAGATCGTCCGCCAGGATGTCTACGACGAGCGCTTCATCGAGCATGTCAATCAGCGCCGCCAGGACCGGGTGCTCGGGGCCACGCGCTGGACGAACTTCATGCTGACCAACCTGCGGCTCATGCCGGCCGAGTTGCAGCAGTTCATCGGCGCGCTGAGCCAGAACCGCGCGATGGCCGACGAGTTCACCGACAACTTCAATTACCCCGAGCGCCAATGGGACTGCTTCGCCAGCGTCGAGCGCATGCGCGCCTGGTGCGCGGCCCGCATGCCGGCACCGCCGTCGCAGCCGCTGCCCACCCCGGCGCAGAGCCCGCGCCAGCGGGTGGCAGCGCTGGCCTAGGCTCCCGGAGCCGGGCCCT
>CAISYQ010000071.1 GCA_903889735.1 uncultured Methylibium sp. | reverse complement strand
TCGATGCCGCGCGCCGATGCCGACTGGCTCGAGGGCTTCGCGGCGGGTTTCCGCGCCCTGGCCGATGCCCATGGCTGCGAGCTGGTCGGTGGGGACACGACGGCCGGGCCGCTCAACATCTGCGTCACCGTCTTTGGCGAGGTGCCGGCTGTCCCCGGCGCGCTGCTGCGCAGCGGCGCCCGGGCCGGTGACTGGCTCTGGGTGAGCCACGCGGTGGGTGGCGGCGTGGGCGATGCGCGGCTGGCGCTGGAGGGTTTCCGCGGCACCGTCGCACTGCCGGGGGAGGCCTTCACCCGCGTGCGCCGAGCGATGGAGCAGCCCGAGCCGCGGGTCGCCCTGGGCGTGGCGCTGCGCGGCATCGCCAGTGCAGCGATCGACGTGTCCGATGGCCTGCTCGGTGACCTCGCCCATGTGCTGCACCGCTCCGGGGTCGGCGCCACGGTCGATGTCGATGCCGTGCCCCGCAGCCCCGATCTGGCCGCGCAGGCGCTGGCGTTGCAGCGGCTGTGCAGCTTGTCGGGCGGCGATGACTACGAGTTGATCTTCACCGCGCCCCCGGCCGCCCAGTCCCGGTTGATGGATGCTGCCCAAGGGGCGGGCGTCGCCGTGGCCCGCATCGGCCGCATCGAGGCCGAGCCGGGATTGCGCCTGGTCGATGCCGCCGGCCGTGAGGTCGCGAACGGCTGGACCTCCTTCGACCATTTCCGGAGCTGAACCGCATGACGGCCCTGGACCCGACCCTGGAGGTGCCGCGGGATCCGTCGCGGCAACCCGCACGGGCCGCAGCGCAGCCGGCTGGGCCGCGCCGGCCCGATCTGCGCTTCCTGCTCGCCCACCCGGCCCACCTGATCGCGCTCGGCTTCGGGGCCGGGCTCAGCCGCTGGGCGCCCGGCACCGCCGGCACGCTCTGGGCCTGGGCCAGCTTCCTGGTGATCGACCGTGTCTTCGGTGGCCCTCGGGACCATCTGCTGTGGGCGCTGCTGATCGCCGGTGGCGCGGGCATCGGCTGGTGGGCCTGTACCGTGACCGCGCGCCACCTGCAGACCGCCGATCCGGGGGCGATCGTCTGGGACGAGGTGATCGCCTTCTGGGCCATCCTGTGGCTGCTGATGCCCGCCGGCTTCTGGGCCCAGCTGGTGGCCTTTGCCCTGTTCCGCTACTTCGACGCCGCCAAGCCCGGGCCGGTGGCTTGGGCCGACGCCCTGTTCAAGCGGCGCCGTTTTGGGGCCGGCGTGGGCTGGGCCCAAGGCTTCGGCATCCTGTTCGACGATGCGGTCGCGGCCCTGTGCACGCTGCTCGTCATCGCGCTGTGGCGCTTTTGAGGACGGCCGCATGCGCGACAGCGAATCCCTCCTGCCCCTGGTGTGGCGCCTGGCGGAGGCGCTGCGTGCCCGCGGCGGGCGCCTGGCCACGGCCGAGAGCTGCACCGGCGGCCTGATCGCCGCCACCTGCACCCGCTTGGCCGGTTCCAGCGACTGGTTCGACCGCGGCTTCGTGACCTACAGCAATGCGGCCAAGACCGAGCTGCTCGGCGTGGATGCGGCGGTGATCGAGGCCCGCGGCGCTGTCAGCGAGGAGGTGGTGCGGGCGATGGCCCTGGGTGCGCTGGCCCGCGCACCGGTGCAGCTGGCGGTCGCCGTCACCGGGATCGCCGGCCCCGGCGGCGCGGTGCCCGGCAAGCCGGTCGGCACGGTCTGGCTGGCGATCGCCGCCGCGCCGGCCTGGGGCGGGACGCTCAGTGCCGAGCGCCTGCAGCTCGGCGGCGACCGGGAGGCCGTGCGGGCGCAGACGGTGGCCGTGGCCCTGCAACGACTGATCGACGCCGCCTCAGGCTGAGGCAGCGGCCGGCTTTGCGGCCTGGGCGGTCGGGGCGGCCTCGATCGGCGCCGGTCGGGAGAACAGGAAGCCCTGCTGGACCACGCAGCCCTGGTCGCGGAGCCAATCGCTCTGCGCGGCGGTCTCCACGCCCTTGGCAACCACCGTCACCTGCAAGGCCCGGCCCATGGCGATCATGGCCTCGACCAGTCCGCGGTCGCGGCTGTCGGCTGGCAGGTCGCGCACGAAACCGCCCTCGATCTTGAGCTTGTCCGGGCGCAGCCGCTTGAGGTGGGTCAGCGAGGACTGACCGGTGCCGAAATCGTCCAGCGCCAGCAGCACGCCCGTCGAGCGCAGGCTGTCGAGCGTGGCAATCGCGGCGTCGCCCTCGGTCAGGAGCGAGCCTTCGGTGAGCTCGAGCTCCAGCTCGCCGGGCGCGATCCCGTGGCGGCGCATGGCCGCGGCCAGGGCCTGCGGCAGCCCGGGGTCGAGGACTTGCGAGGCCGACAGGTTGACGGCCATGCGGCCGGGCGAGCGGCCGGCGGCCTTGCTGGCGGCGAGCTGGGCGCAGGCCGCGTCCAGGATCCACCGGCCCAGCGGATGGATCAGGCCGGTGCGCTCGGCCGCGGCCATGAATTCGCCGGGAGGCAGCAGGCCGCGCTCGGGGTGCTGCCAGCGCACCAGCGCCTCGTTGCCGACGACGGCCCCGCTCCCCAGGTCCGTGATGGTCTGGAAATGCAGGACGAACTGGCCCTGCTCGAGCGCCTCGGCCAGCTCACCTTCCAGCGCCAGGCGCGCCCGGAAGTCGGTGTCGAGGTCGGGGTGGAAGAAGCTGTAACGCGCCCGTCCGAGATCCTTGCTGCGGTACATGGCCAGATCGGCGGTGCGCGCGAGCGCATCGAAATCGGCGCCGTCGGCCGGGTAGAGCGCGATGCCGATGCTGCCGCTGACCCGCAGCTCGGTGTCGATCCCCTCGAGGGTGACCGGGGCGCCGAGCAGGTTGAGCAGCCGCTCCGCGGTCAACGCCACATGCTCCCAGCCGGTCACCCGCGGCAGCAGCACGAGGAACTCGTCGCCGCCCATGCGGCAGATCACGTCCGACTCGCGCAGTGCCCCGGCGAGGCGCTGCGACACCGCCACCAGCAGCTCGTCGCCGACCGAGTGGCCATGGGTGTCGTTGACGGCTTTGAAGTGGTCGAGATCGAGGAACAGCAGCGCCAGCGTGGCCGCATCGCGCCGGGCGTTGGCGGCGGCATGCTCGAACAGCTCGCGCAGCAGCCGCCGGTTGGGCAGGCCGGTGAGCTGGTCGTGCATGGCCAGGCGCTGCAGCTGGGTGTTCTTGGCCTCGAGCTCGCCGATGAAGCCGCGGATCTGCCCGTGCACCACGCCGAGGTGCCGGCCGAGCTGGCCGAGCTCGTCATCGCGCGCCCAGTCGGGCGGCGCCGCCGGCTTGGGGCTCGACAGGGCGTCGGCCTGCTGTCGCAACTGCTCGATCGGCCGCAGCAGCCGTGCGGACAGCACGCCCGCCAGCACCAGCACGCCGAACAGTACCTGCGCGGTCACCATCCACAGCGTGGTGCGCCGCCGTTCAGCCAGCAGGCGGTCGACCTCTTGGCTGTCGAAGCCGAGCCGCAGGCGGGCGATCTGCTGCCCCTCGAACAGCACCGCGGTTTCCCGCTCCACCCGTGGCAGGCTGGCCGCGCAGCGTCCGGCCGATTGAGTGATGGGATTGGCCCCGGGCTGCATGTCGAGCACCGTGGCCTCGCACACCGAGGGCTCGGCCACGACGCGGGTCAGCGCGGTCCGCAGGGCGGGTTCGTTGAGCGACCAGGCGGACTCGGTGACCAGGGAGACGGCCAGCACCATCGCGGCCGAGCGGTTGCGCTCGACCAGCGGTTCCTGCGATTCGCGCGCCAGGTGCTGGTCGAGCAGCACGAACATCAGCGCCGGCACGACCATGCCGATGACGATGGCCCACAGCACGGTCGCGCGAATCGACAACTGAGGCTTGCCCATGCGGATCAGGCGCCCGGGCGGGCGAATCCGTCCCGCCCGGGAAGGGCGGGACGGCCGATGGTTGGGGGCAGACAGCGCACCCCGCGATTCTTGCCTCGGCTAAGCTCGAAACCGATATGAATATCTTGCTGAATGAGAACTTTGACGCGCAGGAGCGACTTGTCTGGCGGGCGGCCCTGTCCGCCGCCCTGCCCGAGGTGCGTTGGCTGGACGGCGCGGCGGCTCGGGCGGTCGCGCAGACGGTGCGGGTGGCCGTGGTGGCGAATCCGGCGCCCGGCAGCCTGCAGGGGCTGCCCCGGCTGGAGCTGATCCAGTCCCTGTGGGCGGGGGTGGACCGCCTGCTGGCCGACCCCACCCTGCCGGCGGGCGTGCCGATCGTGCGCATGGTCGATCCCGCCCTGAGCGCGGCCATGGCCGAGACCGCGTTGTGGGCGGTGCTGTCGCTGCACCGCGGCTTCTTTCGCTATGCCCGCTTGCAGCGCGAGGCACGCTGGGCGCCGCATGGGCAGCGCCGCGCCGACGAGGTCTGCGTCGCGGTCCTGGGGCTGGGGCAGATGGGCCGTGCTGCGGCCCAGCGCATCGCCGCCCAGGGCTACCGGGTGCAGGGCTGGAGCATGGGGCCGGGTGTCGCCGCCACGGGCTTTGGGGTCGTGCATGGCGAGGCGGCGCTGCCACCCTTGCTGGCGCAGGCCGACATCGTGGTCAACCTGCTGCCGTTGACGCCGGCCACGGCGGGCCTTCTGGATGCGGCCCGGCTCTCGCTGCTGCCGCCGCACGCGAGCCTGGTGAACCTGGGGCGGGGTGCCCAGGTGGTCGAAGCCGATCTGCTGGCCGCTCTCGATGCCGGTCGGCTGCGCCATGCCGTGCTCGATGTGTTTCGCGAGGAGCCCCTGCCGGCGAATCATCCCTTCTGGCGCCATCCGCGCGTCACGGTGCTGCCCCATGTCGCGGCCCTGACCGATCCGCGCAGCGCGGCCGCCGTGGTGGCGGCCAACGTCAGGGCCTGGGCCGCCGGAGAGACGCTGAACCACCGGGTGGACCGGGCGCGCGGCTATTGAGCCTGGAGCGGGTCAGTCATCGAGCCGCACCAGCGCGGATTCGATGTGCACCGACTTCAGCAACGGCGTGCGCCACTCCGAGACCCAGTTGGCGAACACCGCCTCGGGCATGGGCTTGGCGATGAAGAAGCCCTGTCCTTCGTCGCAGCCCAGGGCCTGCAGCAGCTTCCAGGCCTTGGCGCTCTCGACCCCCTCCGCCACCACGCTCAGGCCGAGGTTGTGGGCGAGATCGATGGTGGAACGCACGATCTTCGCGTCGCGCGCATCGCGCTCCATGTTCAGCACGAAGCTCTTGTCGATCTTGAGCTCGTCCACCGGCATGCTCTTGAGGTAGGCCAGCGAGGAGAACCCGGTGCCGAAGTCGTCGATCGAGAGGTGAAAACCCAGCCCGTGCAGCTGGGCCAGGGTCTGCAGGGCCCGCTCGGGGTCGGACATGATCGCGCTCTCGGTGATCTCCAGGCACAGCAGGGCCGGATCCATGCCTTGGGAGTCGATGAGCTTCTTGAGCTTCTCGGGCAGGTCGTGGTCGAGCAGGTCCCGCGTGGACAGGTTGACCGAGAGCTTGAGCTCGATGCCCAGTCGGGCGTAGTGGCGCATCAGCTGCGCGCACCGGTCGATCATCCAGGCCGTCAGGTGGCGCACGAAGCCGGTTTGCTCGGCGAAGGGACTGAACTTCATCGGCTGCACCATCCCGCGTTCGGGATGTTGCCAGCGCACCAGCGCCTCGGCGCCGATCACGGCGCCGGTCTTGAGATCGACGCGGGGCTGGAGGTAGAGCCGCAGTTGGTCCTGCTCGACCGCGGAGCGCAGCTCGCTCAGCAGCGACAGCGACTCGGCGCTGCCCGCGTCCAGCGAGGGGCTGTAGACCAGCACGCCGGCCTGCTGCTGCTTGGCCGCGTACATGGCCACCTCGGCCCGGCTCATGACCTCGTCGGGCTGCTTGCCGTGGAGCGGACAGCAGGCGATGCCGATGCCCGCTCCCAGATCGATCTTGTGGTCGTCCAGCAGGATCGGTTGCTCGAAGGCGCGCAGGATGCGGTGCGCGACGGCCTGGGCCGTGTCGCCGTCGGCGCCCTCGAGCAGGACCGCGAACTCGTCCCCCCCCAGCCGCGCCACGACGTCGTGGCGGCGTGGCTCGCCCCCGGCCGCTGGCAGCGGTTGCCGCAGCACGCCGTCGGCCGTCAGCCGCAGCGCCACCTGGCGCAGCATGCGGTCCCCGAAGCGGTGGCCGAGCTCGTCGTTGACGCGCTTGAAGCGGTTGAGGTCGAGCATCAGCACCGCGCAGCCGGTCGAGCCCGCCACGGCCCGCTCGACCGCATCGCGCAGGTTGACGCGGAACTGCTCGCGGTTCGGCAGCCCGGTCAGGCTGTCTTCATAAGCCAGGCGGTGGACCTGCGCCTCGCGTTCGCGCACGGCCAGCCGCATGGTCTCAAAGGCCTGCGCGAGGTCGGCGATCTCGTCCTGCCCCTTGACCTCGACGGCCTGCCCGAAATCCCCCTGACCGAGCCGGCTGGCCGATTCGGTGAGCCCGCGCAAGGGCGTGGTCACCCGCCTTGCCGTGAACACGCTGCTGACACCAAACACGGCGATCGCCACCAGGTTGAATGCGAGCAGCAGCTGCTGCAGGTGGTTGAAGCGCGCCGTGGCCTCGTCGAGCGAGCGCATCAGCACGGCCACCGTGCGCTGCTCGCCGTCGTGTCCCAGGGGGATCTCGCGCGCCAGCACGCTGCCGACCAGGGGACTGCCGACCCCGGCGGGCATCTGCAGGCGCAGGATGCCCTCGCCCCGGGTCGCCCGTCCGTCCGTGGACTCGCTCCGGGCCGCCCGCCAACTGGAGAGGAAGGGGCCTGTCGCCGCATCGCCGAGCGTGGACTGCATGACCTGCCAGTTCTCGCCCGTCCCCCGGTGGCTGGCCAGCACCACCTCGATCGACGACATCTGGCGCATCTCGCGCAGCAGCGGCTCCTCGATGCGGAAGGCCATCGCGATCCAGCCGATCACGGTCGGCGCCTTGACCGGTACCACCACCAATTGGTAGGGTTCGCCGTCGAGCAAGACGATGTGCTGCACGGGGTCGGGCAGGGTGGCCTGCTTGCGCAGGGCCGGCAGGAAGCGCTCGGCGCCGTCGCGCGTGGCCGCCTTCAGGTTGAACTGTGCGTCGGTGAAGGCCGCCACATGGGCCCCGATGCGTTCGCGCTGGTTGGCCAGGGCCGACACGAGGGTTTCGCCGTCGTTACTGGCCACCGCCGTCTTGAAGCCGAAGTCGGCGGCCAGCAGCCGCGCTGCTTCGCTGAGGTTGACCGCATTGAGCTCCAGCAGGCGGTTGAAGACCCGCTCGCCGGTGCGCAGCTCGGCATTGACCGAGGCCTGGCCGCTGCTCTCGATGCCGCGGCCGATGATCAGCAGGCTGGTGGCCTGCATCACCACCAGCAGGCCCAGGAAAACCGCGACGATGCGGAACTGCAGCCGCCGCGGCGAGAGGGTGTCTTTCCAGCCCATCAGAGCCCTTTCAACTGAACCGCGACGGCGGTGGGGGTGCCGGCGACCACCTTCAAGACCTGAAGTGGGGGCTCGACCTCGGCCCCCAGGCCCGGGTGCCAGACCTGCAGCCGGTGTTCACCCGCAGGCAACTCCAGCCGGGCCAGGCCGGTGGCATCGGACACCCCGAAGAAGGGCGTGTCCACCACCTTCACCCAACCGGTCATGCTGTCGTGGATGTTGCAGCCGAGCGCGGCCGTGCCGGCCTTGTCGAAGACCACCGGGCTGGCCGGCGTGCCGATGTAGAGCTTGAGCTCGAAGGCCTTGGCGGGCGAGAAGGAATAGACATGGTGCCGCACGGTGTCCTGGTTGGGAAATTGCACGGTGGTGCCCGTCTGCACGGCCAGCACCGGGGGTGTGAAGCGCTTGTTGCGCTGGCCCATCTCGGCGTTCGCCCCGGTCGTTCGCACGGGCGCGCCCTTGACGAAGACCGCCACCACCGCGTCGGCGACCGGGGCGCCCTTCGCGCCGCTCACGCTCACCTCCAGGGTCTCGGCCCGCGCGCCCAGGGCGAGCAGGGCCCCGCCGGCGATCAGGAGGCCCCGGCGGATCATGCGCCCCAGCGCCGCCGCCACAGGCCCCAGCAGTGGGGCGCTCATGCCTGCAGCACCAGGTGGCGCCCGATGCCGGCCGGGCCGGACCGGCCTGCCGGTGCCGACAGTGGCCCGGCGAGCAGCAGCGCCAGCCGTTGCAGACCGGCCCAGGGGTCCGAGGGCCAGAGCGGATTCGCCAGGCCCTTGACCAGGCCGTCGCAGTCGTGGGCGGCCTCGACCAGCTGCTCCAGCAGCGGCCCGGCCAGGCGAGGCAGCGCGCGTTCGAAGAGCTTCTCCTTCAGGCCCCAGATGCGGTTCTCGCGCAGCGCCATCGGCAGCGGCCGCCCGCCCGCCAGGGCATCCTTGCAGCGCTTGAGCGCGCGGATGTCCTCCGCCAGCGCCCAATGCACCAGGACGGCAGCCTCGCCTTCGGCGCGCAGGCCCTCGAGCATGCGCAGCACCCTGGCCACTTGCCCGGCCAGCACGGCCTCGCCCAGCTTGAAGACGTCGTAGCGCGCGACGTTCAGTACCGCCGACTCGACCTGCTCGAAGCTCAGCTCGCCCACCGGGTAGAGCAGCGCGAGCTTGTCCAGCTCCTGGCGGGCGGCGAGCAGGTTTCCCTCGACGCGATCGGCAAAGAAGGCGAGCGTGCGCTGACCCTCCTCGCCGGCCGCCACGCGCTGGCCCTGGGCGGCCAGGCGCTGGGCGATCCACTGCGGCAGGGCGGCGCGCTCGACCGGATCCAGCCTCAGCGTGGTGCCGGCCGTCTCGAGCGCGGTGAACCAGGCGCTGCTGCTCTGCTGGCGGTCGAGCCTCGGCAGGGTGACGATCGTGACCACGCCTTCGGGCTGCAGCTCGCAGTAGCGCTGCAGCGCGGCCGAGCCCTCCTTGCCGGGCTTGCCCGAGGGGATGCGGATCTCGACGATCTTGCCCTCGGCGAACAGGCTCATCGCGCTGGCCGCGCCCAGCAGCGAACTCCAGTCGAAATGCGCGCCGGCCACGGTGTGGACTTCGCGCTCGGTGTGGCCCGCGGCACGCGCCGCCGCGCGGATGGCGTCACCCGCCTCGAGCGCCAGCAGCGGCTCGTCACCGTGCAGCGTGTAGAGCGGCTTGAGGCCGCGCTGCAGGTGGGCGGCGAGCTGATCGGGCTTGATCTGCATGGTGGTCAGCGAGGGCGCGCAGGTTGGCCGGTGCGGCTCAGAGGGCCGGCACGGCCGCCAGCAGCCGCATCACCTGCTCGACGATGTCGGTCTGCATGCTGCGGTAGAGCATGGCCTCCTCCTGCTCCTTGGCGAGTGCGTTGCTCTCGCTGTAGCTGAGGTCGCGAGTGAGGAGCAGCTCGGTGGCTGGGATCAGGATCCGTCCCTGAGGCGTGCGCAGCCGAAAGCGCAGGCGCGTGCGCAGCGTGAATTCGCGCACCTGCCCAGCGCTGGCCTGGGCCGCGACCGACTTGTCGCGCCGGTCCTCCAGCGCCTCGAGCAGCACCTGGGCCTGAACCGGCGGCTCGACCACGCGGGTGCTGCCGCTGGCCTCGATGCTGCGGCGCAGGTCCTCGGTGAACGGTGAGCGTGCCGGGAAGCCCAGCAGCTGCACGGTGGCGAAGTTGAGCGTGGGCGGGCGGCGAAGCTGGAAGCCACAGCCGGCCGGCAGCAGCGCCACCAGCGCCGCCTGCAGCAGGCGGCGGCGCGCCGGGACGCGCTCGATTTCATGCAAGGCGCAGGCCAGCACAGCAGGGCGGGACGGGGGGGGGGCGCGCATCACACCACCACGTTGACCAGCCGGCCCGGCACCACGATGACCTTCTTGGGCGGTCGGCCCTCGGCGAACTTCTCCACCTCGGGGCTGGCCAGCGCCGCGGCCTCGATCGCCGCACGGTCGGCCGAAGCCGCCACGGTGATCGCGCCGCGCAGCTTGCCGTTGACCTGCAGGACCAGCTCGATCTCGTCGCGCAGCAGTGCGGCCTCATCGACCTCGGGCCAGGGTGCGTCCAGCAGATCGCCCGCGGCACCGGCGTAGCCGAGGTCGGACCACAGGCCATGGGTCAGGTGCGGGCAGGCCGGGTAGAGCCCTCGCAGCAGCACCGAGAGGCCTTCGCACAGCGCAGCGGCGTCGCCGGCGCTGCCATCGGGCTTGAAGCCCTCCAGCGCGTTGAGCAGCTTCATGCAACCCGAGACCACGGTGTTGTACTGCATGCGCTCGTAGTCGTAGCTCACCTGGCGCAGCACGCCATGAACCTCCCGGCGCAGGACCTTGGCCTCGGGGCGCAGGCTGGTCGCGCTCAGGTCGGTCGAGGTCGCCTGCCGGATGAGCTCGCCATGCTGGTTGGCGAAGGCCCACACCCGCTTGAGGAAGCGGTGCGCGCCCTCGACGCCCGCGTCGTTCCACTCGAGCGTCTGCTCAGGCGGCGAGGCGAACATCACGAAGAGCCGTGCGGTGTCGGCGCCGTAGCGGTCGATCAGGGCCTGCGGATCGACGCCGTTGTTCTTGGACTTCGACATCGTGCCGACGCCGTCGTAGCTGACCGCGCTGCCGTCGCTCTTGAGCCGGGCGCCGACGATGCGGCCCCCCTCGTCGTGGATGTTCTCCACGTCCTGCGGCCAGAAGTACTCGATGCCGCCCTTGTCGGTGCGGCGCGAGTAGATGTGGTTGAGCACCATGCCCTGGGTCAGCAGGCGGGTGAAGGGCTCGTCGATCGTGACCAGCTTCAGGTCGCGCATGACCTTGGTCCAGAAGCGCGCGTAGAGCAGGTGCAGGATGGCGTGCTCGATGCCGCCGATGTACTGGTCCATCGGCATCCAGTAGCGCGCACCCTCGCCCACCATCGCGTTGTCCAGACCGGCGTCGCAGTAGCGCATGAAGTACCACGAGCTGTCCACGAAGGTGTCCATCGTGTCGGTCTCGCGGCGCGCCGGCTGACCGCAGCGCGGGCAGGCCGCGTTCAGGAAGGCCGCGCACTGGTTGAGCGGGTTGCCCGAGCCGTCGGGGATCAGGTCCTCGGGCAGCACCACCGGCAGGTCCTGCTCGGGCACCGGCACCGCACCGCAGGCCTCGCAGTGGATGATGGGGATGGGCGTGCCCCAGTAGCGCTGCCGGCTGATGCCCCAGTCGCGCAGCCGCCAGGTGGTCTTCTTGGCGCCCAGCCCCTGGGCGGCGAGCCGTTCCGCAACGAGATCGGCCGCGTCCGCGCAGGCCAGGCCGTCGAGCTCGCCGGAGTGGATGCACCGGCCGCGTTGCTTGTCGGCGTACCAGGCCTGCCAGCGCGTGGCGTCGAAGGCCAGCCAGGCCTCTGCGATCGCACCGGCACCGGCCGTTTCATGTTCCGAACCGCCACCGTCGCCCGATGCCGATGCCGATGCCGACGCAGCGACCGCCACCACCTGCCGGATCGGCAGGCCGTATTTCAGTGCGAACGCGAAATCCCGCTCGTCGTGTGCGGGCACGCCCATCACCGCGCCGTCGCCGTAGCTCATCAGCACGTAGTTGCCGACCCAGACCTCGACCGCCTCGCCGCTCAGCGGGTGGGTGACGAAGAGTCCGGTCGCCCGGCCCTCCTTGTCGCGGGTGGCGAGTTCGGCCTCGGTGGTGCCGCCCTGCAGGCACTGCTCGATGAAGGCGGCGAGCTCCGGGTTGCTGCGCGCGGCATGGGCGGCCAGGGGGTGCTCGGGCGCGACCGCGCAGAAGGTGACGCCCATGAGGGTGTCGGCGCGCGTCGTGAAGACATTCAGCCGGCCGTCCTGGATCAAGGCACCGCGGGCATCGCGGATGTCGTGCGGGAAGGCAAAGCGCACGCCGGCACTCTTGCCGATCCAGTTCTCCTGCATCGCCTTGACCCGCTCGGGCCAGCCGGGCAGCCCCTGCTGCACATGGTCGAGCAGCTCTTGCGCATAGCGGGTGATGTTGAGGTAGTAGCCGGGGATCTCGCGCTTTTCCACCAGCGCGCCCGAGCGCCAGCCTCGCCCGTCGATCACTTGCTCGTTGGCCAGCACCGTCTGGTCGACCGGGTCCCAGTTCACCACCTGTGTGCGGCGCTCGGCGATGCCGGCCTCCAGCATCTTCAGGAACAGCCACTGGTTCCACTTGTAGTAGGTCGGCGAGCAGGTGGAGATCTCGCGCGACCAGTCGATCGCCAGGCCCATGGCCTGCATCTGCCCCTTCATGTGGGCGATGTTGGCGTAGGTCCACTGCGCGGGCGGCACGCCGTTCTTCATTGCCGCGTTCTCGGCCGGCAGGCCGAAGGCGTCCCAGCCCATGGGCATGAGCACGTTGAAGCCCTTCATCCGCAGATGACGGCTCAGCATGTCGTTGATCGTGTAGTTGCGCACATGGCCCATGTGCAGCTTGCCGCTCGGGTAGGGCAGCATCGAGCAGGCGTAGAACTTGGGCCGGGCCTGGTCCTCGGTCACGCGGTAGGCATCGCGGGCGCTCCACTGCGCCTGGGCGGTGGCCTCGATCGCGCGGTGGTCGTAGGAGGCGGACGGAGAGGCGGGCGGGGAGGCGGTCATGCGGGGGCCGGCGCCCTGGGCGTGCCGGTCGGAAAAAGTTGACCTTGATTTTAGGGGCCTGCCCCTTGGGTTGACACCTGGGCGGACAGTCGGGCGGACAGGTTTCAGCGCGCCGTGGCGGGCCGCTCGGCCGGGGCCTGCGTCTGTGCGACGAAGGCGATGCGGTTCAGGCCCGCCAGCTGCAGCCGGCCGATCAGCGCGGCCACGCGGCCATAGGGCACGGCCTGGTCGGCGCGCAGCTGCACCTCCAGCCCTGGCTGCGCGGCGGCGCGCTCGCGCAGCCGGGCATCGAAGGCGGCGTCTTCGAGCGACTCGTCGCCCAGGTAGAGGCGGCCATCGGGCCCGAGCGCCACGGCCACGAAAGCGGTGGACTCGCTGGTCGTGGCGGCCTCGGACTTCGGCAGTTCGAGCTGCAGGCTCGAGCTCATCAGCGGCGCGCTGATCATGAAGATCACCAGCAGCACCAGCATCACGTCGATCAGCGGCGTCATGTTGATGTCGCTCATCGGCTGGGGCTGCGCCGTGCGCTCGAGCCGTCCGAAGGCCATGTCAGTCGCGCCCCGGGGAGGCGGGCATGCCATCGGCCTCGAGCAGCATGGCACACAGGTCGTGCGCGAAACCCTCGAGCTCGGCCTCGCAGACGCCCACCCGCTTGCCGAAGACGTTGTAGGCCAGCACCGCAGGGATGGCCACGGCCAGGCCCGCGGCGGTCATCACCAGCGCCTCGCCCACCGGTCCGGCGATCCGCTCCAGGCTGAGGCTGCCGGCCGCGCCGATGGCCAGCAGCGCGTGGTAGATGCCCCAGACCGTGCCGAACAGGCCAATGAAGGGCGCGGTGGCGCCGATCGAGGCCAGCAGCACCTGGCCGAAGCGCAGCTGCGACAGCACGCCATGCAGCGCGTCGCGCAGGCGGCGGGTCAGCTGGGCGCCCCGCGCCCCGGCGGCCTCGAGCGTGCCCCCGCGCGGCGCTTGGGTGGCGGCGTCGAGCAGTGGCATCAAGGCGCCTTCGCGGTCGAAGATCTGCAACTGCCGGCGGGCCTGCGCCAGGTCGGCGGCCGCCCAGAAGGCGGGCACGGCACGGGCCAGATCCCCTTGCACGCGCTGCAGCAGCCAGGCGCGCCAGAACACCAGCACCCAGACGCAGACCGACATCGCGAGCAACAGCAGTGCCACGGCGCGAGAGACCGCGTCGCCCTCGGACCAGAACAGCGGCAGTTCCACCGGACCGTCCTGTGGGTGGGGTTGGCGGGGCGCGGCAGCCTCAGCCGGCCGCGAACCCCAGGACCTCGTCCATGCCGAACAGGCCCGCCCGTTGGCCGGCGAGGAAACGCACGGCGCGCAGGCTGCCTTGGGCGTAGGTGGCGCGGCTCGAGGACTTGTGGCTGATCTCGATGCGTTCGCCGGTGCCCAGGAACATCACGGTGTGGTCGCCGACCACGTCGCCGCCGCGCACGGTGGCGAAGCCGATGGTCGAGGGGTCGCGCTCGCCGGTCACGCCCTCGCGGCCATAGACGGCACAGGCCTGGAGGTCTCGGCCCAGCGCCTCGGCCACGACCTCGCCCATCTTCAGGGCGGTGCCGCTGGGGGCATCGACCTTGTGGCGGTGGTGGGCCTCGACGATCTCGATGTCATAGCCCTCGCTGAGGGCGCGCGCCGCCGTGGCCAGCAACTTGAGCACCACGTTGACGCCCACGCTCATGTTGGGCGCCATCACGATGGCGATGTGCTGCGCCGCCTCAGTGATGGCGGCCTTGCCCGCTTCGTCGAAGCCGGTCGTGCCGATCACCAGCTGCACGCCCAGCTCGCGGCAAACCTTCAGGTGCGCCAGCGTCCCGGTCGGGCGCGTGAAATCGATGAGCACGTCGGCGTCGGCCAGTCCGGCCCGCAGATCGTCGGTGATCAGGACACCGCTGCTGCGGCCCAGGAAAGCCGCCGCATCCTGGCCCAGGGCCGGGCTGCCGGGGATGTCGAGGGCGCCCGCGAGGCGACAGTCCCCGGCGCCCAGCAGGGCTTCGACCAGCATGCGGCCCATGCGGCCTGAGGCGCCGGCCACGGCGACTCTCCGGGTTGCTGCGCCGGCCACGGCGACGCGAGGCCGTCCCGGGCCTGCCCCGCTCACGGCGTGGCTTCCAGCGGCGGGTAGCTCCGCGCCGGTCCCTGGGGCGCGTCCGTGCGGCCT
>CAISYQ010000070.1 GCA_903889735.1 uncultured Methylibium sp. | reverse complement strand
ATCGCATGGACCTGGCGCCCATCGGGCAGCCGCATCTGCAGTGGCGTGGCCAGCGACGAGCTGAAGTGGTCGACCAGCATGCCCAGCGTCACGCCGAAGAGGCTGGTGAGCGTGTTCATGCGCAATCCCGCCCCCGACATCCGCAGCAGGTCGAGGGCGGCGCGGTTGGCGCCATGGAGCTTGCCGTCGGTGCCAACCGCGACCACGCCTTCCATCAGCGTGCCCAGGTATTCGGCACGGCCGTGGAAGTGCAGGCGCAGCGACTGCCTCGAGTCCTCCATCAGCCAGTGGTTCTGGATCATCCGCGCCGACATGTTGACCAGACCCATGGTGTGGGTGTGGAAGGAATGCTGGTCGCCGGTGACGTCGAGCACGCCGACCACGTTGCCGCGCGGGTCGCAGATGGGCGACGCGGAGCAGGTCAGGAAGTGGTTGGCGTGCATGTAGTGCTCGTCGGCGTGGACAAGCGTCGAGGACTCGGTGACCAGCGCCGTGCCGATCGCGTTGGTGCCCTTGTTCGATTCGCTCCAGTTCACGCCCGGCGCCAGCGCCACCTTGGCGGCGCGCGCCAGAAAGTCGTCCTGCCCGATGGAGTGCAGCACCGTGCCCTGCACATCGGTCAGCACCACCATGCTCTGGGTGGCCAGGATCTGCTCGAGCAGCATCTCCATCACCGGCACCGAATGCACCGACAGGCGCCGGTTGCGCTCGCGTGCCACGGCCAGATCGGCGCGGATCAGCGGTGCGTGGTCGGGCGATCTGATCGGGCTGATGCCCAGGGCGTCGCAGCGCTCGTGCGACTGTGCGATCGTGTCGATGTGGTGGGGGTCCGGCGGCAGCAGCGACGATGTCGCCACCCGGCCGAAGGAAGGTGCTCGCACCTCCCGCGGGAGGTGGCGTGCAGCTGGATAGGTCGCCATGGGATCTCCTGCGGGGGGTCGACAGGCCTGCCGACATTCACGCTCTGGTGAGAGGGATTGCAAAGTCCTGATCCAATCAGAATCAAAACCTTGATACCCCTAGTTTAAGGAAGCAAGCTGAACGAAGACACGCCTCGCTTGTCCGGGGAGCGGCACATTCTCTGTGCCCGAAACGCTCCACATGGGAGCAATCGGTCGGTTCAACCCTGCGGCGCGCTCCCCCAGCGGGGGGCAAACCGCGGTGGCACATCGCTTGCTCCCCGTGGTCAAGAATCCCTTACGATCTGGAGTTGTCCGATGAACCCCGCGATGAAGATGAACCCGATTTCTATCCGCGCAACCCTCGCGGCACTGCTGCTGGCCACCGCTGGTGCCAGCTTCGCCCATGGCGATGTCACGCCTCAGCCGGTCGACACCCAAGGCCTTCCGCCGCTGGGTGACGTGTGGAAACCCGAGAACCCCTACCGCCAGAACGCGGCCGCGGCCAAGGTCGGCAGCTCGGCCTACAACCAGAACTGCGCGCGCTGCCACGGCCTGGAGGCCATCTCCGGCGGCATCGCCCCTGACCTGCGCAAGCTCGACAACGAGTGTGCGGGCCTGAAGGATGCCGCCAAGAAGAGCGCCTGCGTCGCCGAGATGGACACCTACTATGCGGCCACCGTGCGCAAGGGCAAGGTCCGCAACGGTGCGGTCTACATGCCCGCCTTCGACGGAACGATGCAGCAGGAAGCGGTGTGGGCCATCAAGAGCTACCTCGAAACCCGCCGCGAGAAACCGCTGTGATCGAGCGCCGCCGGCTGCTGGCCGCCACCGCCCTTGCGTCCTTGGTCCCGCCGGGTACGGCGCTGGCGCAGTCTGAACTCTCGGCGCTGGAGCGCGTCAGGAAGCGCGGCATCCTGGTGGTGGCCGTGTACGAAGACCACCCGCCCTT
>CAISYQ010000069.1 GCA_903889735.1 uncultured Methylibium sp. | reverse complement strand
TGCCAGATCAATCCGGCCTTGGCCGTCATGTCAGCAGCGACCTCGGCCGAGGCATAGGCATCCGGGCCCATCCAGAACCAGACCATGTGGGCCATCGGCGCATAGCTGAAGGTGAACCACAGCGCCATGAACAGCAACACCGCCGAAAACTTGATGCGCTCGGCAAAGGCGCCGACGATCAGGCAGCAGGTGATGCCCGCGAACGTGGCCTGGAAGGCCGCGAACACGATCTCGGGGATGTACACCCCCTTGCTGAAGGTGGCGGCGTTGGCGAAGGTACCCGCCGCGTTGTCCCATACGCCGTTCAGGAGGAGGCGATCGAAGCCGCCGATGAAGGCATTGCCCTCGGTGAAGGCCAGGCTGTAGCCGTAAACGCACCACAGCACGACGATCATCGAGAAGGTGACCATCACCTGCATCAGGACCGACAGCATGTTCTTGCTGCGGACCAGGCCGCCATAGAACAGCGCCAAGCCGGGCACCGTCATCAGGATGACGAGCACCGTGGACACCATCATCCAGGCCGTGTCGCCCTTGTTGGGCACCGGTGCGGCGGCAGCGGGTGCTGCTTCGGTGGACGCCGCGGCAGCGGGCGCCTCAGCAGCCGCCGGTGCAACGGCGTCCATCACAGCGGCCACCGAAGCGGCGGCGGCGGGAGCCGACGCTGCATCCTGGGCCAGAACGGCACCGGCAAAGCCGAGGGCCGCGATCCCGACCGCCAGCGAGGCGGCCATTGAAGCGAGTAGCTTTTTCATGTGGGTCTCGTTTCCTGGGTAGTGGGCGCCGTCAGAGCGCTTCCTTGCCGGTCTCGCCGGTGCGGATGCGGACGACCTGCTCGAGGTTGGTGACGAAGACCTTGCCGTCACCGATCTTGCCGGTGCGGGCCGAGCCCTCGATCGCCTCGATCACGCGGTCGACGATGGCGTCGTCCACCGCGGCCTCGAGCTTGACCTTGGGCAGGAAGTCGACCACGTACTCCGCGCCGCGGTAGAGCTCGGTATGGCCCTTTTGCCGCCCGAAACCCTTGACCTCGGTCACGGTGATGCCCTGAACGCCGATGGCGCTGAGGGCTTCACGAACTTCGTCCAGCTTGAAGGGCTTGACGATCGCAGTCACCATCTTCATGGCGTTCTCCTTGGGGGTGGGGGGCTCAGAACGCCTTGGACAGGGACAGCAGGGCCGTGCCCTTGCTGATCTTCTTGCCGGTGGCGCCAGCGATGTCGTCGTTGTCGGTGTCGATGTAGGCCAGGCCCAGCACGAAGCCATTGCTGAGGCCATAGGTGGCGCCCAGCTTCCAGTCGATCACGCTGGACTCACCCGCGTAGAGGCCCTTGGCGGCGCCCTTGGCTTTCTGGTAACCCACGTGGGCATTCAGGCCGAAACCGTTGCCCAGGTCGTAGGCGCCGGACAGATCCAGGTAGTAGGAGCCCGCGGCATTGCCACCGCCGATCAGGTCTTCGGCGCTGAAGAAGTCAGAGATCGGGTAATAGACTTTGGCGCTGACGGGGCCGTAGCTGGCGCCCACATAGACCTCGGTGTTCTTGATCTTCGCCGTGCCGCTGCGGTCGCTGCCCGGGTAGTAGTAGTACAGCGCGCCGACGTCGTAGCTGATGTCGCCGACCGCGCCCTTGAAGCCGCCGTAGAAGTCCATCTCGATGTTGGCGCCGCCGAAGAAGCTGCTGTCGATGTTGGAGTTCCAGTTGCCGAGGTAGAAGCCGGAGCTGTGGGCGACGTCGAAACCGCCCTGGAAGGCCGCCTTCTTGTCCGTCTGTGAGATGCCACGGAAGCGGTAGTCGCTGAACAGGCCGGCATTGCCAGTGATGGTCCAGTCCGGGGCCGGGGCGGCAGCGGGGGCGGCGGCCTGCGCGAAGGCGGACACCGAGGAAACAGCCAGGAGGGCGGCAACAAGCGAATTCATCTTCTTCATGGGATCTCCGTGGGTAGTTTGTAAAGACTGCTCAGAGACCTTCAGCAGAAACTGTGCCAAGGCTTGCTGCCCCAGGGGCAGCGGCCCCTCCACCGCGGCGCCCCTCCTGAAACGCCCCGGGTTGGCCCGGCGGGTGGCGTGGCGCCATGGTCATGCACCGTCGTGGTGCAACCAGGCGTGCCTCCCCCTCAATCCCTCCTTTTGGGGGAATCCCCGCGCGCCTTGTCGGTGCCACCATGCCCGGACCATGGCCCTTGCCCTTGTTCACAGCCGCGCCTTGGAAGGCCTCGAAGCCCCTGAAGTCACCGTCGAGGTGCATCTGGCCAACGGGCTGCCCAATTTCACCCTGGTGGGGCTGGCCGACACCGAGGTCAAGGAGGCGCGCGAGCGGGTGCGCGCCGCGCTGCTCAACAGCGGCCTGAACTTTCCCCACAACCAGCGCATCACCGTGAACCTGGCGCCGGCCGACCTGCCCAAGGAGTCCGGCCGCTTCGACCTGCCGATCGCCATCGGCATCTTGGCCGCCAGCGGTCAGATCGACGCGGCGCAGCTGGACGGCTGCGAATTCGCTGGCGAGCTCTCGCTGGCTGGCGATCTGCGCCCGGTGCGTGGCGCCCTGGCGATGGCGCTGGCCGCGCGGCGCTCGGGTTCACCGCGAACGCTGGTGCTGCCCGAGGCCAGCGCCCGCGAGGCCGCGTTGATCGAGGGCCTGCGGCCGCGCGCCGCCCGCCACCTGCTCGACGTGGTCCGCGCCTTCCTGCCAGGTGAGGCCGCCGAGCCCCTGCCGGTGGCCGAGGCGCCGACCGGGGCGCCCGCATCGGGCCGACCCGATCTGCGCGACGTCAAGGGCCAGGCGGCGGCCAAGCGCGCGCTCGAGGTGGCCGCGGCGGGCGGCCACAGCCTGCTGTTGGTCGGGCCACCCGGCACGGGCAAGTCGATGCTGGCGCTGCGCTTCCTCGACATGTTGCCGGCGCTGACCGATGCACAGGCGCTGGAGTCGGCCGCGGTGCTGAGCCTCGTGGGGCGCTTCGACGCCGACCGCTGGCGCCAGCGGGTGCTGCGGGCGCCTCACCACAGCGCCTCCGCGGTGGCGCTGGTGGGCGGGGGCTCGCCGCCCCGCCCGGGCGAGATCTCGCTGGCCCACCATGGCGTGCTGTTCTTGGACGAATGGCCGGAATTCCCGCGCGCCGCCCTGGAAGCGCTGCGCGAACCGCTGGAGACCGGCTGCATCACGATCTCGCGCGCGGCGCGCCAGGCCGAGTTCCCGGCGCGCTTCCAGCTGGTGGCGGCCATGAACCCCTGCCCCTGCGGTCACGCCGGCTCACCCTTGCGCGCCTGCCGCTGCAGCCCGCAGGCGGTCGCCCGTTACCAGGGCCGTCTCAGTGGCCCGCTGCTCGACCGGGTGGACCTGCAGGTCGAGGTGCCGGCCGTGCCGCCCGAGGTGCTGGAGGCGGCACCGGACGGAGAGGCGGGCGCGTTGGTCGCTGAGCGGGTCGCGAAAG
>CAISYQ010000068.1 GCA_903889735.1 uncultured Methylibium sp. | reverse complement strand
GGGCGCGCGTCGAGATGAAGGCGGTGGAGACCGTGATCCACCTGCGCCGCGAGCACCCGCGGCGCCTGCGCCACAGGGTGCCCGCGCATGTCTGGGCGCTGGTGAGGCCTTATGGGCTGGCGCCAACCGAGGCGGAACGACCCAGGAGTGCGGCCGACGCCACCGCCGAATCCACCGCAGCCGGCGCCGGCGGGTCTTCATCCTCGGTGTGACCGGGTGAGGCCGCACCGATAATCGGGCGCATGAGACTGCGCTTCACCAAGATGCAGGGCGCAGGCAACGACTTCATCGTGCTGGACGCGACCCGCGCGCCGCTGACCCTGAGTCCGGCGCAGTTCCGCCGCCTCGCGGACCGGCGCTTTGGCGTCGGGGCCGACCAGATCCTGATCGTTGGGCCCTCGCCGGAACCCGGCATCGACTTCAGCTACCGCATCGTCAATGCCGATGGCGGTGAGGTGGAGCAATGCGGCAACGGCGCGCGCTGCTTCGCCCGCTTCGTGCGTGAGGCGGGGCTCACCCACAAGACGGTGATCCGGGTGCGCACCGCCTGCGGCGTGATCGAGCCCCGCGCGCTCGAGGACGGCCGGGTCGAGGTCGACATGGGTCCGCCCCGGCTCGAGCCCGCCGACCTGCCCTTCGATCCCGTGGGGCTGCCGTGGCGCACGCTGAACGGCGCGCCGCTCTGGTCGCTCCCGCTCGGCGGTCGCCAAGTGAGCCATGTGGAGGTGGCCCTGGTGTCCATGGGCAACCCCCATGCGGTCATCAATGTGGCGCAGTTCGGCGAATTGCCCTGGACCGAGCCCGGCGCCCCGGGCGATCGGGTGGCCGAGCTCGGGCCGCTGATCGAGGCCCACCGGCACTTCCCGCGCCGGGTCAACGCCGGTTTCATGCAGGTGCTGTCGCCCACGCGCATCCGGCTGCGGGTGTACGAACGCGGTGCGGGTGAGACCCTGGCCTGCGGCACCGGCGCCTGCGCGGCGGTCGTGGCGGGCATCCGGCAAGGCCAGCTCCGGGCCGACACCCCCGTGACCGTGGAGACGCGCGGTGGCGAGCTTGCCATCCGCTGGTCGGGCGACCCCGGCGCGTCGGTGATGATGACCGGGCCGGCCGAGCATGTGTTCGACGGCGAGATCGACCTCCCTGAATCCCCAGACTGACCCCACCCCATGAGCACCCAAGGCATCACCGAAGACGACATCGCCAATTTCCTGCTGCACACGCCGGGCTTCTTCGAGCGCCATGCGGAGTTGCTGGCCAGCGTGCAGCTCACCAGTCCGCACGGCCAGCGGGCCGTCTCGCTGCAGGAGCGGCAGATGGAAATGCTGCGCGAGAAGAACCGTGGCCTCGAGCTGCGTCTCATGGAAATGCTTCGACACGGGCAGGAGAACGTCGCAATCGCCGACAAGCTGCTGTGTTGGATCCGGGCGATCATGCTCAATACCGATGCGGCCTCGCTGCCCGGTGCGCTGGTCGAGGAGTTGCGTCACCAGTTCCTGATCCCGCAGGCGGCCATCCGCGTCTGGGGGGTGTCCGAGGCCCTCGGCGAGCAGCCTTTCGCCCAGGCGGTGAGCGAGGACGCCCGCCGCTTCGCATCCAGCCTCAGCCTGCCCTATTGCGGCGCCAACACCGGTTTCGAGGCGGCAGGCTGGTTCGAGGACCCGGCCAGCGTGGTCTCTCTGGCCCTGCTGCCCTTGCGGCATGGCACGGCCTCGCCGGCTTTCGGCATGCTGGCGCTGGGCTCGCCCGATCCCACGCGCTACAGCGCCGACATGGGCACCGAGTTCCTGGTCCGCATCGCCGAGATTGCCAGCGCCGGTCTCCACCGGCTCTTGCCCCCGGCATGAGCCCACGGGCTGGCGCGCACCGGGACTGCGCGTGACGCGAGCGGCTGGCCGCCCCCTGCCTCAGCCCCGCCTTGACCCGCAGGCGGGGGTCGCGCCGGTCCTGCCGCCCCCCACGCCTCCTTCGACCTCAGCCGGGTCTTTGCACGCACCCGCACCCCAGGGTCCGCTCGAGCTCGCACCCGATGCGGACATCGAGCGCCACCTGACCCACCTGCGCGTCGAACGCCGCCTGGCGGCGCGGACGCTGGCGATGTACGGCGAGGCCTTTGGGCGGCTGCAGCGATTTGCCCTGGCCCAGCCGCTGGCGCTGCGGGCCGTGCAGCCCCACCATGTGAGGCGCTGGGCCGCGCAGCTGCATGCGGGGGGATTGGCGCCACGCAGCATCGCCATCGCCCTGTCGGCCTGGCGCGGCCTCTACCGCTGGCTGGGGCGCGAGGGGCAGATCCTGCTCAACCCGGTGGACGGCGTGCGGGCGCCGCGCGCGCCCAAGCCACTGCCCAAGGCGCTGTCGGTCGACCACGCGGTGGCGCTTGCCGACCACCGCCAGCCCGCATCCGACCCGCGGCTGGAGGCGCGCGACCGCTGCCTGGTCGAGCTGCTCTACGGCTGCGGGCTGCGGGTGGGCGAGCTGGTCGGGCTCGATATCGGCGCGGGCGGCGGCGCGCCCCAGGGTTGGATCGACCTGGCCGGCGGCGAGGCCCATGTGCTGGGCAAGGGCGGCAAGCGACGCAGCGTGCCCGTGGGCCCGCCCGCGCTGGCGTCGATCGCCGACTGGCTGACCCACCGCGCGGCGGTCGTGCGCGACGGCGAACCGGCCCTCTTCGTCAGCCGCCATGGGCAGCGCCTGACCGCCTCGCAGGTGCGCTCGCGGCTCAAGGCCCGCGCCCTGGCCGCCGGGCTGCCGACCCATGTGCACCCGCACATGCTGCGCCACAGCTACGCCTCCCACTTGCTGCAGTCCAGCGGCGACCTGCGCGCCGTGCAGGAGCTGCTGGGCCACGCCAACATCACGACCACCCAGGTCTACACACGACTGGATTTCCAGCACCTGGCCAAGGCCTACGACGCAGCGCACCCGCGGGCGCGCCGCAAGTGAGGTCCTGCGCCCCGGCGTGGCCCCGCTGGCGCCCGCCGCCGACCCCGTGACGGTCCCTCGCTGGGGCACGCTCGACAATCCGTCCATGAAAACCATCCGCCTGCGCCACGGCAAGGAGCGCTCCCTGCAGCGCCGCCACCCCTGGGTCTTCGAGGGCAGCATCGCCAGCGGCCGGGCCGACCCCGGCGAGACCGTGAAGGTCGAGTCCCACGAGGGCGAGTTCCTCGCCTGGGGCGCCTACAGCCCGACCTCGGCGATCCGCGTGCGGGCCTGGAGTTTTGAGGCGGCCGAGCGCATCGACGCCGCCTTCTTTCGGCGCCGCATCGATCGCGCCGTGGCGATGCGCTCGCGCTTGGCGATCCCCAGCGATGCGCTGCGGCTGATCCACGGCGAGGCCGATGGCCTGCCCGGGCTGGTGGTCGACCGCTATGGCGACACCCTGAGCGCGCAGTTCCTGGCCGCCGGCGTCGAGCGCTGGAAAGCGGCGATCGCCGAGGCGCTGATCGCCGCCACCGGCTGCAGCCGCCTCTATGAGCGATCCGACGCCAGCGTGCGCGCGCTCGAGGGCCTGGAACCCGCCACCGGCTGGCTGCGGCACCCGCAGGGCGAGGGCGCCTCCGATCCGGCCACCGCCGTCACCATCCGCGAGCATGGCTGGCAGCTCCAGGTCGATGTGGCCCTGGGCCACAAGACCGGCTACTACCTCGACCAGCGCGACAACCGCCAGCTCTTCATGGAATGGGTGAGGCAGTTCGGCTGCCGCCGCGTGCTGAACTGCTACAGCTACACCGGCGGCTTCTCGGTCGCGGCGCTGGCCGGCGGTGCCGAGCAGGTGACAAGCGTGGATTCCTCGGCACCGGCGCTGGCGCAGGCCTGCGCCCATGTGACGCTGAATGGCTTCGATCCCGGCCGCCACCAGGCGCTCGATGCCGATGTCAATGCCACGCTGCGCCGGCTGATCGCCGAGGGCGCTGTCTTCGATGCGATCGTGCTCGACCCGCCCAAGTTCGCGCCGACGGCGGCCCACGCCGAGCGGGCCGCGCGCGCCTACAAGGACATCAACCGGCTCGCTTTCAAGCTGCTCGCCCCCGGCGGGCTGCTGCTGACTTTCTCCTGCTCGGGCGGCGTCGATGCCTCGCTGTTCCACAAGATCGTGGCCGGCGCCGGGCTCGACGCCGGGGTCGATGGCTACCTGCTGCACCGCCTCGAGGCCGCCCCGGACCACCCGACCACCGTGACCTTCCCCGAGGGCGAGTACCTCAAGGGGCTGGCGATCCTGAGGCAGTGAGAGGGCGGGGCGTCGGCACCGGTCGACTCGCCTCAGGGGCTGCGTCGCTTCCAGTACCGCTCCATCTCCAGGTACAGGAAGGACGCTGACCAGGCGATGAGCAGGAGGCCGTTGAGCGCCTCAACGCCGGCCAGCAGCCGCACTGAGCCATAGGGGGTCACGTCACCCAGGCCGAGCGAGGTGTAGGCCTCGGCCGAGAAATACAGCGCTTCCGCGAAACCCTGGACCGCCGCGCCACCGCGCAGCCCCCCGAGGCCCCCATCCCCTGTCCTCGCCCGAGCTCAGGCGTAGGGGTCGGCAAAGCCGAGGCCCTGCAGCACATCGCGCTCGCGGTCCTCCATCAGCCGGGCTTCGGCATCCTGCTCGTGGTCGTAGCCCTGGGCATGCAGCGTCCCGTGCACCAGCAGGTGGGCGTAATGGGCCTCGAGGCTGCGGCCCTGCTCCAGGGCCTCGCGCTCGACCACGGGCGCGCACAGCACCAGGTCGGCCGCGATTGCGTGGCCGGGCGCCGGGGGGTCCCCGGCATCGCCCGCACCGGACCCATAGGCAAAGGTCAGCACGTTGGTGGCGTAGTCCTTGCCGCGGTAGTCATGGTTCAGCGCCCGGCCTTCCGCTTCGTCCACGATCCGCACGGCCAGGTCGGCAGGATGGGCGAGGGCGGCGCGTATCCAGCGCACCACCCGGTGCCGCGGCAGCAGGGCCCGGTGGCGGGCGTCGGCGAACTGCAGCGACAGGGCCAGCGCAGGGCGCGCAGCAGGTCGCGAAGTGGGGCGTGCGCTGGGGCGTGGGGTGCCAGGCATGCCGATCAGTCCGCGGCCTCGTAGGCCTCGACGATGCGCGCGACCAGTGGATGGCGCACCACGTCGGCCGCGGTGAAGCGGGTCATCGCAATGCCCTTCACGCGCCCCAGCACCCGTTCGGCCTCGACCAGCCCGCTGACCGTGCCCTTGGGCAGGTCGATCTGGCTCACGTCACCGGTCACCACCGCCTTGGAGCCGAAGCCGAGGCGGGTCAGGAACATCTTCATCTGCTCGGTGGTGGTGTTCTGCGCCTCGTCGAGGATCACGAAGGCGTGGTTGAGCGTGCGCCCGCGCATGAAGGCCAGCGGCGCGATCTCGATGCTGCCGCGCTCGAAGGCCTTGGTCACCCGCTCCAGGCCCATCAGGTCGTAGAGGGCGTCGTAGAGCGGCCGCAGGTAGGGGTCGACCTTCTGCGCCAGGTCGCCGGGCAGGAAGCCCAGGCGCTCGCCGGCCTCGACCGCCGGGCGGGTGAGCACGATGCGCTGCACCGCGCTGCGCTCCAGCGCATCGATCGCGCAGGCCACCGCCAGGAAGGTCTTGCCGGTGCCCGCCGGGCCGATGCCGAAGGTGATGTCGTGGTCCAGGATGCGTCTCAGGTAGGCCACCTGGTTGGGGCTGCGGCCGGCGAGGTCGCTGTGGCGGGTGCGCAGCACGATCGCATCCCCGGCCCCGGCATCAAGCGCTCCCGTGGTCGTGGCCTGCAAGGCCTCGGCCAGCGCCAACTGGAAGCTGGCCGGCGGGATCGGCCGCTGCGCCCGGTCATAGAGTGACTGCAGCAGCAGGGTCGCGCGCTCGGCCCGGACCTTGGCACCGTCGATGCGGAAGGACTCGTTGCGGCGTGTGATGTGGACCTGGAAGGCGGCCTCGATCGCCCGCAGGTGCTCGTCCAGCGGGCCGCACAGATGGGCCAGGCGGGTGTTGTCGAGCGGGATGAAGGCGTGGCGCAGGATCACGGCGTGGAGGGCAGGGTCATCAAGGCCAGATTCTCTCGCTTCCCGGGCGAGTTCGGGGGGCCGCCGTCGGTGCATTGGTGATCTTGGGTGGCGCTTTGGTGGTGC
>CAISYQ010000067.1 GCA_903889735.1 uncultured Methylibium sp. | reverse complement strand
GCCCCACCGCTTCGGCGGCCACGGTGTACGCTGGTTGGGTGCCGAAGCGAGAGCCGCAGTAGACGCAGATCGAGAGGGGCGCTTCGCCCGGGCTGGCAGCGACGCCGGATTCCGTTGATGCGCCGGGTCCAAGTTCGGACGGTGTGGATGGCATGGCTTGCAACGCCGCTGGGCCGGCGGCCCGACTCAAGCGCCGAATCGCTGCCACAGCGCGGCCACCCAGATGCCGGCGCACAGCAGCAGCGCCATCAGCACGGCGGCACTTGCCAGGTCCTTGGCCCGCTTGGAGAGGTCGTGGAGGTCGTAGCCGACCCGGTCGATGGCAGCCTCGATCCCCGAATTGAGCAGCTCAACGATCAACACCAGCATCACCGACCCGGCCAGCAGGGCGATCTCGATCCAGTTGCGGCCGAGCCACAGGGCGGCCGGCAGCAGCAGCACCGCGGCCCAGGCCTCCTGGCGGAAGGCGCTCTCACCCTGGTAGGCGATCCGCAGGCCGTTCAGCGAGTAGCCGGCGGCCCGGGCAATGCGGTCCAGCCCGGTGCGGCCTTTGTAGGGATTGGTCATCGCGCGGAATGGTAACCGTGGGGCCGAACCGGGCCGGCGTGGGGACCGGTGTCGCCGGCCCGCCACTTGGCTCAGCGGGCAGGGGGCGGGCGGACGTCCAGCAGCCGGGTGCCGCAGGCGAGGTCGTGCCAGAACTGCCGCTCCGGGTTGAGCCGGGCCAGCATCGCATAGCCCAGGATGCCCAGACCCACGGCACCCAACGCGGTCCACCCTTGCCATCCGTTGAGCCATGACAAGAGCGCAGCGGGGGCAAACCAGGCGCAGGCGGCGACATAGCGCGCCAGCGCACGGGCCTGGCTCAACGGCTGGCCGTCCCGGGTCCGCACCTGGATGTGCCAGGTTTGCATGGGCAGTGTCTGGCCGCGAGTCGACCAGAACCAGGTGAAGTAGACGCCGAAGAATGCAAACGTGACCCAGCGCAGGGCGGTGTCACTCTGCAGGGGATGGGCCTTGCCGGTCAGCGCCACGAACAGCGCCCCGAGCGCGCCGGGCAGCAAGGCCAGACCGAACAGGATCAGCCCCTCGTAGACCAGGCAGGCCAGCCTGCGGCGCAGGCTGGGTACGGCAGGCACAGGCCGCTTTGTCATGGATTCGCTGCGGCCGCTTGTTCGTGCCCACCGGTCGCGGCGGCCTGGGCCCCCCGGCGGGGCAACAGGGTCAGCGAGTTCACGAATTCCGGCGTCGCTGCGACCTTGGGCAGTCCGGGCTGCTGGTGCAGGGGCGGTGCCGGTCGGGCGTTGACGGGGTTGGTGGTGGCGCCGGGTCGGCGGGCCTCGAGCAGTGGATTGGGCACCGTGTTGCTCTTGGTGTTGTCGCGTGGCGGCCGCTGTTTGGCGGTCACCGGGGTGGAACGTGCACCAAAGCTGCGCCTCTCGTCCTCGGGCAAGGCTTGGTAGGCCGCCCAACGCTCCCGCCGGTTGTCCGGGCTGAGCTCCCGAACATCCCGGAAATTGATGCGCGCTTCGTTGCGCTCCTTCGGGCTCAGGCGTGCCCATTCGTTCATTCGTTGTTGAACCAGCGCCCGCTCGACGGCCGACATCGTCTTGAAGCGCGAGGCCACGCCAAGCCAGCGGCGCTTTCCCTGGGCATCGAGGGCATCCCAGTTCTTCTGCAAGGGGCGCAGCGCCTGCTGTTGCACAGGGTTGATGTCTTTCCAGGCCGGCCCCGAGGCCAGGCCCCCGCCACCGACAGCCGAATCTGCCTTCGGTGGCTGTGCGGGGCGATTGGCTGCCGCCTGCCCGCCTGCGGCAAGAGCCGCCAGCGCGCTCGACGTCAGCAGGAGCAGGACAAGCAGTCGTTTCACGGCTCGAGGGGCACAGGCGCTTTCAGGAACTCCAGGAACCCTGCATCGGTGTACGCCGCGGGGGGCAGGTCGTCAGCGAGCAGCGCGGCGTCGATCTCGGCGGCTACTTGCGCCAGCTCTTCGTTCTGGTCCATCTGGACAAGTATCAGGCCCGCTGCGAGTGCCAGCACGGGCAGAGCCGCCGCGAACCGCGGCCCCCAGCCCCCGATGAGCGCCAGGGCCGCACCGCCGGCCGAGGTCGCATTCACCGCCCCAGCGGGGCGCATGGCACGGGCCCGGGTCAGCGCCTGCTCGCGGGCGAAGCGCAGCCGCTCGGTCACGTCATGCGGCAGGTCGGCACTCCGTTGGCTCAAGCGGGCGGTCAAGCGAAAGGCAAAGCGCGCCTCCAGAGCCGGCAAGTCCTGGAGGCGTTGTGTCGTGGCGATGTCGATCATGGCGTGATTCCCCTGAGCTTGAGTGCCTTGGCCAGCGCGTGCACTGCGCGAGAGCAGTGCGTCTTGACGCTACCTTCCGAACAGCCCATGGACGCGGCGGTATCGGAGACATCGAATTCTTCCCAATAACGCAGCAGGAAGGCTTCGCGTTGACGTGCTGGAAGGCGGGACACCTCCTCTTCGATGAGGAGTAGGACCTCGGCGCGCGAAACCTCGTCGACGACGCTCTCAGCTCCTGCCGTGCCCGACAGTGCCTCCAACGTCTCCAGAAAATCGACATCTTCGTCGGCGTCGCCTCCCTCGAGGTCCGAGAAATTGCGCACCACGCTGTTGCGCACCTTCTGCCGCCGAAACCAGTCCATGGTCGCGTTGGAGAGGATGCGGTTGAACAACAGCGGGAGTTCGGCCGGCGGACGGTCGGCGTACTTGCCGGCCAGGCGGATCATCGAATCCTGAACGATGTCGAGTGCAGCGTCATCATCGCGAACCGCATAGGCTGCCCGCTTGAAGGCACGTTTCTCGACCCCCTTGAGGAAGTCGCTCAATTCTTTGTCGGAGGCCAAGAGGCGCGCGGTCGCCCAGAGGCGGTGAGTTCGAGAGAATTATGTCACCGGCCTTCGGGCCGTAGAACCCGGGCCGCCTGCGGCAGCGGCTGCGCAGGGAGCACGGTGACATAATGCTGCTTCGCACAATGCGCGTACCAAGGCGGCAAGCGGGGCCCGACCCGGGCCAGTTTGCGCGCCCTCTATGGCTCCACATCCGCCTCAAGAAGGTGAGAAGAGGGGCGCCGAAGGTTTTTCGTCAGAGATCAACCAAGAGGTTCTCGAAATGGACATGTCTGCCGCGGACATCAAGCGCGCCCACCTCGTCGAGGGTCGGGCCCAGCCGCAAACCACCCCTCCCGCGGAGCCCAACGGCTCTGAAATCCTGGTCCGCTGCCTTCAGGCCGAGGGCGTCAAGTTCCTCTGGGGCTACCCCGGCGGCGCCGTCCTGTACATCTATGACGCGCTGTACAAGCAGGACACGATCGAGCATGTGCTGGTGCGCCACGAGCAGGCCGCCGTGCACGCCGCCGATGGCTACGCCCGGGCGACCGGGGATGTTGGTGTCGCTCTGGTGACCTCGGGGCCGGGTGTGACCAATGCCATCACCGGCATCGCCACCGCCTACATGGACTCGATCCCCATGGTGATCATCACCGGGCAGGTGCCGACGCCGGCGATCGGTCTGGACGCTTTCCAGGAGTGCGACACCGTCGGCATCACAAGGCCGATCGTCAAGCACAATTTCCTGGTCAAGGATGTGCGGGACCTTGCGGCGACGATGAAGAAAGCCTTCCACATCGCCCGCACCGGCCGTCCTGGCCCGGTGGTGGTCGATGTGCCCAAGGACGTCTCGCTCAAGACGGCCGCCTTTGAGTACCCGGCGCAGGTCGAGATGCGCTCCTACAACCCGGTCAGGAAGGGTCACAGCGGGCAGATCCGCAAGGCGGTCCAGCTGCTCCTGACGGCACGTCGGCCCTACATCTATACCGGCGGCGGCGTCATCCTGGGCGAGGCGCACGCGGAACTGCGCGAGCTGGTCGATCTGCTCGGCTTCCCCTGCACCAACACGCTGATGGGCCTGGGCGCTTTCCCGTCCACCGACCCGCGCTTCCTCGGCATGCTGGGGATGCACGGCACCTATGAGGCCAACATGACGATGCAGCATTGCGACGTCCTGCTGGCTGTGGGCGCGCGCTTCGATGACCGGGTGATTGGCAACCCCAAGCATTTCGCATCGGTCGAGCGCAAGATCGTTCATATCGATATCGATCCCTCCAGCATCTCCAAGCGCGTCAAGGTGGACATCCCCATCGTCGGCGATGTGAAGGACGTGCTGCAGGAACTGATCGCCCAGATCAAGGAAGCGCAGGCCCGACCGGATGCGGTGGCGCTGTCGGCCTGGTGGAAGCAGATCGCCGAATGGCGGGGGCGCGAATGCCTCAAGTACAAGAACTCGGACGAGGTGATCAAGCCGCAGTTCGTGGTGGAGAAGCTGTGGGAGCTCACGCGCGACAGCGACGCCTACATCACCTCCGATGTCGGACAGCACCAGATGTGGGCCGCCCAGTACTACCGCTTCGATAAGCCCCGTCGCTGGATCAACTCCGGCGGCCTGGGCACCATGGGCGTGGGGCTGCCCTATGCCATGGGGATCAAGCTCGCCAAGCCTGATGCCGACGTGTTCTGCATCACCGGCGAGGGCTCGATCCAGATGTGCATCCAGGAGCTGTCCACATGCCTGCAGTACAAGACACCGGTGAAGGTGATCTCCCTGAACAACCGCTACCTGGGCATGGTCAGGCAGTGGCAGCAGCTCGACTACGGGGGCCGCTACTCGCACAGCTACATGGATGCCTTGCCTGATTTCGTGAAGCTGGCCGAGGCCTATGGCCACATCGGCCTGAAGATCGAGAAGCCCTGCGACGTGGAGCCCGCGCTGCGGGAGGCTATTCGCCTGAAGGACCGCACGGTCTTCCTGGACATCCGCACCGACCCGACCGAGAACGTCTGGCCCATGGTTCAAGCCGGCAAGGGCATCTCCGAGATGCTGTTGGGCTCGGAAGACCTCTAGCGCGGTTGGGGTTCGCGGTCGCGAGGGCGGGGGACTTGCCGGTCCCCGGTCAGGAGCGACTCGGCACCCCGCCGACACACCTCTCACCGCATTGCACATCGAAGCGCGTGGCCAAGGTCCAGCGGTTACCACCGCTGGACTCAAGAGCGCGAAGGACGATTCCCCCATGAAACACATCATTGCCTTGTTGCTCGAGAACGAGCCCGGAGCCCTCTCCCGCGTGGTTGGGCTGTTTTCGGCCCGCGGCTACAACATAGAGAGCCTGACAGTTGCCGTTACGGAGGACCCCTCGCTCTCGCGCATGACCATCACCACCTCCGGCAGCGATGACGTGATCGAGCAGATCACCAAGCACCTGAACCGGCTGATCGAGGTGGTGAAGGTGGTGGACCTGACCGAAGGCCAGTACACCGAGCGCGAGCTCATGCTGATCAAGGTGAGGGCGGTCGGCAAGGAGCGCGACGAGATGAAGCGCATGGCCGACATCTTCCGCGGGCGCATCATCGACGTGACCGAAAAGACCTACACCATCGAACTCACCGGCGTGTCCGGCAAGCTCGATGCCTTCATCGAGGCGGTGGACCGAGCCGCCATTCTCGAGACCGTGCGCACGGGCAGCAGCGGCATTGGCCGCGGTGAGCGCATCTTGCGCGCCTGATTCCCCCTTTCCCACAGCAGAATTTTCGACAGGAGAAACCATGAAGGTCTATTACGACAAGGACGCCGACCTGAGCCTCATCAAGGGCAAGAGCGTGGCAATCATCGGCTACGGTTCCCAGGGTCATGCCCATGCCCAGAACCTGAGCGAGAGCGGCGTGAAGGTCATCGTCGGCCTGCGCAAGGGCGGCGCGAGCTGGAGCAAGGTCGAGAAAGCCGGCCTGACGGTGGCCGAGGTCGCCGATGCGGTCAAGGCTGCTGACGTCGTCATGATGCTGCTGCCCGACGAGCAGATTGGCCAGGTCTACAAGAACGATGTCGAGCCGCACATCCGCCAGGGTGCGTCGCTGGCGTTCGCTCACGGCTTCAATGTCCACTACGGGCAGGTGATTCCGCGCGAGGACCTTGACGTCTGGATGGTCGCGCCGAAGGCGCCGGGCCACACGGTGCGCAACACCTACACCCAGGGTGGCGGCGTGCCGCACCTGATCGCCGTGCATGCCGACCGCACCGGCCGTGCGCGCGATCTGGCCCTGAGCTACGCCGCGGCCAACGGCGGCGGCAAGGCCGGCATCATCGAGACCAATTTCCGCGAGGAGACCGAGACCGACCTCTTCGGCGAGCAGGCCGTGCTCTGCGGCGGCACCGTCGAACTGATCAAGGCGGGTTTCGAGACCCTCGTTGAGGCTGGCTATGCGCCTGAGATGGCCTACTTTGAGTGCCTTCACGAGCTCAAGCTGATCGTCGACCTGATTTACGAGGGCGGCATCGCGAACATGAACTACTCGATCTCGAACAACGCCGAGTACGGCGAGTACGTCACCGGGCCGAAGATCGTCACCGACGAAACCCGCGCCGCGATGCGCAAGACGCTCAAGGACATCCAGACCGGCGAATACGCCAAGAGCTTCATCCTTGAGAACCGCGCCGGTGCGCCGACCCTGCTGTCGCGCCGCCGTCTCACGGCCGAGCACGACATCGAGGTGGTCGGCGAGAAACTGCGCGCCATGATGCCCTGGATCAAGGCCAACAAGCTGGTGGACAAGAGCCGCAACTGACGCTTCAGCGCGGACCCAGAAGGCCGGGAAGCTGCGAGGTCTGCGGCTCACCCGGCCCTTTTTCTATCAAACCCCTGCGTTATCCTCTGAACCCATGGACTATCCGCACCCGATTTTGGCCAAGGAGGGTTGGCCCTTCATCGCAATTGCCCTGTGCGTCGCGATCGCCGCCTCCCTGTTCCTCCCGGGCTTCGTCGCCACGCTTGCCTGGTTGGCCCTGGTTTTTGTCCTGCAGTTCTTCCGCGACCCGCCACGCGCGGTCCCCACAGGGGCCGGCCTGGTGCTGTCCCCGGCCGATGGTCGAATCGTCAAGGTCGCCCGCGTGCGCGACCCTTACGCCGACCGGGAGGCGCTGCTCATCAGCGTGTTCATGAACGTGTTCAACGTTCACAGCAACCGGTCCAGCGTGGATGGCACCATCCAGAGCGTGCAGTACTTCCCTGGCAAGTTCGTCAATGCGGATCTGGACAAGGCCTCGACCGAGAACGAGCGCAATGCCGTGGTCATCGACGCCGGCGGGCAAACCATCACGCTGGTGCAGGTGGCTGGACTGATCGCGCGGCGCATCCTCTGCTATGTCAAGCCGGGCGACTCGCTGACCCGCGGCCAGCGCTACGGTTTCATCCGCTTCGGCTCGAGGGTCGATGTCTACCTGCCGATTGACGCCATGCCCCGCGTGGTGGCGGGCGACAAGGTTTCGGCCACCTCGACGGTCTTGGCCACTTTGGCGTCAAGATGAGCACGAGGCCGGAAGCTGGCATGCCGCCGGGTGAAGACGATCGGCCCGATGAGGCCGACGAGGCGCCGCGTCGACCACGACGCAAAGGCATCTACATCCTCCCCAATCTCTTCACGCTGGCCGCGCTGTTCGGCGGTTTCTACGCCATCGTCATGGCGATGAACGACCGCTTTGAGCAGGCTGCCATCGGGGTGTTCTGTGCCATGGTGCTCGACAGCCTGGACGGGCGCGTGGCGCGCATGACCAACACCCAGAGCGCGTTCGGCGAGCAGATGGACAGCCTCTCCGACATGGTGAGCTTCGGCGCGGCGCCGGCGCTCATCATCTACGAATGGGCCTTGCGGGGCCTGGGCAAGTTGGGCTGGATCGCCGCCTTCGTCTATTGCTCGGCAGCGGCCCTGCGATTGGCTCGCTTCAACACCAATATCGGCGTGGTTGACAAGCGTTTCTTCCAGGGGCTGCCCAGTCCGGCAGCTGCGGCCCTCGTGGTCGGCTTCATCTGGCTGATGGACGATGCGGGCTTTCGGGACGTCAACGGCATTGCCTGGCTGGCCTGGACGGCGTTCGCCGTCACGCTCTTTGCGGGCCTCACGATGGTCACCAACGTTCCTTTCTACAGCTTCAAGGACGTGAGCCTCAAGCGGTCGGTGCCTTTTGTCGTGGTGGTGGCCATCTCCCTGCTGATTGCGGTCATCAACCTCCACCCGCCGCTGCTGATGTTCGGTCTCTTCGTCGGCTATGCGGTGTCTGGCTACCTGACCTATCTGTGGCGGCGCTACAAGGGCCGACCGGTGAGCGTGATCGCGATCTCGACCGATGAGCCCGACGAGGAGGGGCTGCACCGATGAACCGGTACGAACCAGGCTCGGCAGGTGCGTGCTACATTCAAAGCATGAATACCGTGATTTTTGTGCTACCGCGACTTCTAGGGGTGCCCTGCGCGCGCTGATTGCACACGTTTCAAACCTGCATTCACAGCCCGCGCGCAATCCGCCCGCGGGCTGTTTCATTTCTTGATCCCATCGATGCATTTTCTGGAGCGAACCATGGCTGACAAGCTGATCATCTTCGACACCACCTTGCGTGACGGCGAGCAGTCACCCGGGGCCTCGATGACCCGGGATGAGAAGCTGCGCATCGCGCGCCAACTGGAGCGGCTTCGCGTGGACGTGATCGAGGCCGGCTTCGCAGCATCGAGCACCGGCGATTTCGAGGCGGTGAAGGCGATCGCCAACACCATCCGGGATTCGACGGTCTGCTCCCTGGCGCGGGCCAATGACCGCGACATCTCGAAGGCTGCCGAGGCCCTGCAGGGTGCGGCCCGCGCGCGCATCCACACCTTCATCGCCACCAGCGAACTGCACATGGAGAAGAAGCTGCGCATGACGCGCGAGCAGGTGTTGGAGCAGGCCCGTCAATCGGTCCGCTTTGCGCGCAACCTGTGTGGTGACATCGAGTTCTCACCCGAAGACGGCTACCGCAGCGACCCTGACTTCCTCTGCCGGGTCATCGAGGCCGTGATCGCCGAAGGCGCGACCACGATCAACATTCCCGACACGGTGGGTTATGCCGTTCCCGAGCTTTACGGGCAGTTCATCCGGGATCTTCGTGAGCGCGTACCCAATGCCGACAAGGCGATCTGGTCGGTGCATTGCCACAACGACCTGGGCATGGCGGTGGCCAACTCGCTGGCCGGGGTGAAGATCGGTGGCGCGCGACAGGTGGAGTGCACCATCAACGGCCTCGGCGAGCGGGCCGGTAACTGCTCACTCGAGGAGGTGGTCATGGCGGTGCGGACGCGGCGCGATCACTTCGGGTTGGAGGTTGGCATCGATACGTCGCAGATCGTCCCGGCCTCCCGGCTCGTGTCCCAGACCACCGGCTTCATCGTCCAGCCCAACAAGGCGGTGGTCGGCGCCAATGCCTTCGCCCACGCCTCCGGCATCCACCAGGACGGGGTTCTCAAGGCCCGCGACACCTACGAGATCATGCGGGCCGAGGATGTTGGCTGGAGCGCCAACCGGATCGTCCTCGGCAAGCTCAGCGGTCGCAATGCCTTCAAGCAGCGCCTCCAGGAACTGGGCATCCACCTCGAGTCTGAGGCCGACATCAATGCGGCCTTCGCCCGTTTCAAGGACCTGGCGGACCGCAAGAGCGACATCTTCGACGAAGACATCATCGCTCTCGTCGGGGATGAGAGCGTGACCCACGAGCAAGAGCACTACCGTCTGCTGGCGCTCGAGCAGCAGTCGGCCACCGGCGAGCGACCGCATGCCAAGGTCGCTTTCGCAGCGGGGGAGGTCGAGCACCATGCCGAGAGCGACGGCAACGGCCCGGTCGATGCCAGCCTGAAGGCGATCGAGTCAAAGCTTGCCAGCGGGGCCGAGATGCTGCTCTATTCAGTCAATGCGATCACCAGTGGCTCCACCGAGTCGCAGGGCGAGGTCACCGTGCGCCTCCAGCATGGCGGCCGGATCGTCAATGGCGTGGGCGCGGATCCAGACATCGTCGTGGCGTCGGCGAAGGCCTACCTCGCGGCCTTGAACAAGCTGCACAGCAAGACGGAGCGTGTTGCGGCCCAAGGCTGAGCGGTCGCACCGCCTCTCCTCATCGCGATCAGAGAAAGCGGTTCTAAGTTTTTGATCTTGTTTCTCTTTTTCCTTTCATCTAGACTCCGACAGGCGTTAGGAAAAGAGGACAGCCTTGAACGTTTCGCGTTGGATCGACCGATTTGCCCTGCCGCTCGGCCTGCTGTTCGCGGTGTTGATCGGATGGTCTGGGCCGGCCGCAGCGGCGGCAGACAGCGCAACCACAGCGAAACAAGCACGCCCTGCCTCGGTCAAGAAGCAGGTCCCGAGCAAGCGCCGCGCTGCCCCGGCTGCCGAGCCCGCGGTAAGAGCCTCGGTCGGGGAGATGAACGGCCTGCGAGCCACCGACGATCCCTTGGCCTTGAAGTCCAGCGTGGCCTTCGTGATGGACCAGGACACCAATGAGGTGCTGCTCAACAAGAACTCAACGGCCGTGTTGCCGATCGCCTCGCTGACCAAGCTGATGACGTCGGTGAGCGTGGTTGAGGCCGGTCAACCGCTCGATCAGCTGTTGACCATTTCCCAGGAAGACATCGATACCGAAAAGGGCAGCGGCTCGCGCCTGGCCGTCGGCACACGCCTGACGCGCGGGGAGATGCTTCACCTGGCGTTGATGTCGTCCGAGAACCGCGCAGCCCATGCACTGGGTCGGCACTTTGACGGGGGCTTGGCAGCTTTCGTCGCGGCGATGAACGCCAAGGCCCGGTTGCTCGGCATGAGCGACACGCGCTATGTCGAGCCCACCGGCCTCTCCAGTGCCAATCGATCGAGCGCCCGGGATCTGGCCGCGCTGGTTGATGCCGCGTCACAACACCCGCTGATCCGCGAACTCTCGACCTCGCAGGAGCATCAGGTTGCGGTGGGACGCCGCACGCTGCAGTACCGCAACACCAATGGCCTGGTTCGCAACCCCGCCTGGGACATCGGCCTGCAGAAAACCGGCTACATCGCCGAGGCGGGCCGTTGTCTCGTGATGCAAACGCAGATGGCGGGTCGCAAGCTCATCATGGTGTTCCTGGATTCGACGGGCAAGTACTCGCGCATTGGCGATGCCGAGCGCGTTCGCCACTGGATCGAGACGGCGCTGCCGTCTCCTGCGGCCGTTCCGGTGCTCCTGGCACCGCGCATCACATCCTGAATGCCGGGTGTCGGGTCCACGGCCGCGCGCGCCGAGGCGGCCTTGCCTCAGTTCATGCGGGCTTTACATAACCCAGGGCAGACGAAATCCGGGCGGTCGTGGCCTGCAGATGCTCCAGCCAACCCTCTTCCAGGCGATCGGCGGGGGCTGAGATCGACAAGCCCGCGATCAGCTTGCCTTGGTCGTTGAAGATGCCCGAGGCCATGCACCGCACGCCGAGTTCAAGCTCCTCGTTGTCGTGCGCGGTTCCCGACTGACGGACCTTGCTCAGCTCGCGCTCCAGGGCGGGCGGATCGGTCAGACTGTTTGGGGTGCTCCCGGGCAGCCCGGTCCTCGCTGCATAGGATCGAACCCGTTGTGCATCGTCATGGGCCAGGAAGAGCTTGCCGACGGAGGTGAGGTGCAAGGGGGCCCGACCGCCCACCGCGCGCACCACCTGCATGCCTGAGCGTTCGCTGTAGGTTCGCTCGATGTAGACGATCTCGTCGCCCTGCCGCACGGACAGGTTCACCGGCTGGTGGGTGAGCCTGTGCAGCTCACGCATCGGCGCCAGCGCGGCGTCGCGCACGTCGAGCCTCGCCTTGACGAGATTGCCCAGCTCCAGAAAGCGCATGCCGAGCCGGTAGCTGCCGGCCTCGGGTCGTTCCACGAAGCGCCCGATCGCGAGGTCGTTGAGGATGCGATGGGCTGTCGAGGGGTGCAGCCCTGTCACCGCACTGATGTGCTTGAGCGAGACCGGCTCACTTTGAGCGGCCAGCACGCCGATCAGCGAAAACATCCGTTCCATGACCTGGATCGTCGGTGTGAGGTTCTCGATGCGCTTCATGGCGCCAGTATCGCTGAAATGGTATTTTGTTTTGTATTGTGAAAATTGCCGGTCAACCCTTGCCAAAAGCGATCAGTCCAGCGTGCCTGTGCGCCGGGCCGCATGCACCGCCTTTGCCCGGCTGGACACGCCGAGCTTGCCGTAGATCGATTTCAGGTACCACTTCACCGTGTCGATGCCGATCGACAGGATGCGGGCGATCTCTTTGTTGGAGCGGCCGTTCTCGAGGAGTTGAAGGATTTCCACCTCCCGTTCCTTCAGCAGCTCAACCGCCGGCGCGGCGGTGCCAGCGTGCCGGACCGGGGCAGTTACAGCCGCGCACGGCGACACCTGCGCGCTGTCCTCGGCCATCTCCAGCAACTGGGTCAGTGGGCCTTGGACGGCGGCCCAGGTGGCATCGATGTCGCCCCGTCGCTTGTCCTGCAACTGGCGGATCATCGCGACCAGCCGTGGGCCATCGTCGAGAAAGCTGCGCCGTAGGCCGGCGGCCAGCCCCAGGGCGAGCGCCTCGGACAACACGCTGCAGGCCGACCGTGTGTCCCCCGCTGCGTCATGGGCGAGGGCCAGTTGGATCCGCAAGCGGGCCGCAGACGCGGGTCGCTTGCGGACCGAGATCGGTTCGAGCCAGTGACTCATCAGGGCGATGGCCTCGGAGGCGCGTCCCTGGGCCCGGCGCAGGCGGGCGAGTGCGACCAGGCGGAGATCGTCGGCCTGCGAGAGGTCCTCGATACCGCCAGTGACCTGGAGGGTCTCCGCATCGAGCAGGCGCGCCGCAGCGTTCACGTCGCCGACGGCCAGCCGCAGGCGCACACGTTCGCAGACCACCGCCGTGGCCAGCCGGGAGAACTGCAGGTGCTCGGCCGTCTTCATCCCCTCGTCGAGCACGGCATGGGCGCCGGCGTGGTCGCCGCGCTGTGCAAGCAGTCGGCTCGACGACACATAGGTGGCGATCGAGAAGTCCGCTACCCCCCCTTCGACGCCCAGCGCACGGCTGTCGTCGAGCAGGCGCTCGGCGTCGTCCAGTTCGTTCATCTCAACCATCAGTTGCCCCAGCAGCGCCTCGGCCAATCGGGCGGCGTGGGAATGGCGGCCGATGGAGGCATCGGCCATGCGCAAGGCTTCCTGGAAATGCTGCACCGCCGTGCCCGCTTGTCCCGAGGCCTGGGCCGCTATCCCCGCAAAACAGCGTCCGTAGATGGCGCTGAAGGGGCCCTGGGCCCGGTCCTGGAAAGGTCGGGCCCAGGCCTGAAGCGCCAGTGCCTCGTCATGCTCAAAGCAGCGCAGGTGCACATAGGTCCGCACATTCGCCGCCACAGCGACCACCCAGGGCCGAAAGGCCGACGAACGCTCGAAGCAGGGCCGCAACAACTGCTCGACACCGTCGGTGCGGTCTTGGTAGATGCGCACAGCGGCCTCGACCACACGTGCCTCCACCACCACTTCGTCCCAGGAGCTGCCTGCCTGGTTGACGAGATCCTTCTGGGCGTGGGCCAGTGCCACCCGCGCCTCGGCGGGGCGGTGCGACAGGCAGTGACCCCAGGCGATGGACACTTGCAGCGCCGCTCGGTCCAGCAGGCGCTGCGCCGGCAGCTTGCTGACGAGGTTGCGCAGCGAGGCCATGTAGCTGTGCTCCACCAGCCACATGGCGTCCCGCTCGACCAGCTCCACCGCGCGCTGCGGATCGCCGGCCGCGAGGGCGTGCGTCACGGCCTCGTCGGTGTGGCCGTGATCGGCAAACCATTGCGATGCCGCGCGGTGAAGTTCCAGCGCACGCTGAGGGGCGCTGCGTTTGAGGCGGCGCTGCAAATGGTTGGCAAACAGGTGGTGGTAGCGGTACCACTCGCGGGATTCGTCGAGTGGCAGGATGAAGAGGTCCTGCTTGTCGAGGCTCTCCAGCATCTGCTGGCTGTCGGGCCGGCCGCTGACCGCGGCGCAGAGGCTGCCGGACAGCCGGTCGAGGATCGAGGTCGAGAGCAGGAACTCGAGCAACTCCGCCGGGAGGTGGTCGAGCACGTTCTCTGTCAGGTATTCGCCGATGGCGTGCTGTTTGCCCGAGAAGACCTCGATGGCATGGGCGGTGGCGCCGGTCGAGCGCAGCGACAGCAGCGCGAGTTGCAACGCGGCCACCCAGCCTTCGGTGCTGGTCCACAGCGACCGCACCGAGCCCTCGTCCAGGCGAAGCTCGTTGACGTCGCAGAGGAAGGCGCGCGACTCGCCCACGCTGAAGCGCAGGTCAGAACTGGTGATCTCGGTGAGCTGGTCGTCAACGCGCAAACGTGCCAGAGGCAGGGTCGGACGCTCCCGGCTGGTCAGCACGATGTGGAAGGTCGGCGGTGCGTGCTCGAGCAGGAAGGTGACGGCATCGCGCACGGCGCGGTCGGTGATCAGGTGCCAGTCATCGAGCACCAGGTGGACATCGCGGGTCAGGGCCTCCAGTTCGTTGACCAGATCGGCCAGCACGATGCGGTAGGCCTGCTCGACCTTGGCCTCCAGCAGCGAGGCGACATCAAGCTGCACCGAGGGCTCGCCGGTGCAGATGGCCTCGACGAGGTAGGCCAGGAAGCGGTCGATCGCGTTGTCATCACGGCTCAGGCTGAGCCAAGCCACCGCCGCGCCGTCGGCTTGCAGCCGTTCACGCCACTGGACGGCGAGCGTGGTCTTGCCAAAGCCTGCGGGGCCGTGGATCAGCGTCAGCTGTCGGTCCCGGCGCGCGTCCAGGCGCTTCAGCAGATGTTCCCGCACCAGCAGCGGGCCGGACCGGGCGGGCGCGCGGAATTTCGTCGCGATCAGCCGCGGCCTATCCGGTCGGTGTTCAGTGGAGGCCATGAGCAGTGGGCGGCGGGTTGGGGCGGCGCAAAGCGCTCAGCGCCGGGTGGGGCGCTGAGCCGGAAGCAGGGGCGGCAGCACGGCAGGGTACTGCACCGCAGGCGCAGCACCGACTCCGCAACCCTCCGAGCTCATGCGCTGCATCCCTCCTGGTCCATCGTCCGCAGCGAGGTCTTCAGCACCTTGCCGTAGTGGTTCTTGGGCAGCTCGCTGACAAAGCGGTAGTGCTTGGGCCGCTTGAACCGCGCGATCTGCGACAGGCAATGCGCGTCGAGCTCCTGCGCCGTGACGCCCTGGTGCACCACCACGAACGCCACCACCGATTCGCCCCATTCTGCGTCGTGGCGCCCCACCACGGCCGCCTCGGCCACCGCCTCATGCGTCAGCAGCGCCTCCTCGACCTCCCTGGGGTAGATGTTGCTGCCGCCGCTGATGATCATGTCCTTGCTGCGGTCGAGCAGGGTCAGGAAACCGTCTTCGTCGAGCCGGCCCACATCGCCGGTGCGCAGCCAGCCGTCGACGATCGCCGCCGCCGTGGCCTCGGGCTGGTTCCAGTAGCCGTTCATGACCACGTCGCCGCGCACGCAGATCTCACCCATTTCGCCGGTCGGCAGCTCCACGCCCTCGCTGTCGCGGATGGAGACCTCGACCATCGATTGTGCAAAGCCCACCGACGCCAGACGCTCGCGGTAGCGCGGCTGGCTGGGGTCGTTGATCATCGTTCGTGGCAGCGCGGTGATCATCATCGGGCACTCGCCCTGGCCATAGATCTGCGCGAAATGCGGCCCCACGACCGCCAGCGCCTCCTCGATGTCGGCGAGGTACATCGGCCCGCCGCCGTAGCAGATGGTGGCCAGCCCTTGCGGGCGCCGGCCTTGCGTCTTGGCGACATCGACCAGCCGCCGGACCATGGTCGGTGCGGCGAACAGCGAGGCCCGGGTCCAGTGGGCGGCCAGCGCCAGGCACTCGGCCGCGTCGAAGCCGCCTGAGCGGGGCACGACGTTGACGCCGCCGTGCAGCACATAGGGCAGGTGGCACATGCCACTGCCATGGGAGAGCGGTGCGGGGTGCAGCACGGCATCGCCCGGTGACACCGACTGCACCATGCTCAGGTAGCCCATGCAGGCCCAGCGCAGCTGCCGCATCGACAGGTTCACGCCCTTTGGGCGGCCGGTGGTGCCGCTGGTGTAGAAAAGCCACACCGGGTCGGCGTCAGTACGCGGCTCGATGGCGGCGAGCGCCAGCCTGTCGTCGCCCAGGAAATCGAAGGTCGACAGTGCCAACGCCGCATGGCCGGTATCGCCGAGTTCCGCCTGGACCGCTTCGCGCACGGCCTCGTCGCAGAAGATCCGCTGGCAGCCGCTGTGTGCGGCGATCCAGGCGGCCTCCTTCGGGTGCAGCTTGGCATTGATGGGCACGGTGGCGACACCGGCCCACCAGGCGGCCCACATCAGGGGAAGGTACTCGGGTGTGTTGACCAGGAAGATCGCGACCCGCTCACCGGGCATCACGCCCTGGGACCGCAGCCAAGTCGCACCGCGTGCCGCCCGCTGCGCGAGGCCTCGGTAATCGCACCAGACATCGGTGCCATGGGCGATCGCCGGGCGGTCGGGATACTGCAGGGCGGCGCGCTGCAGCCAGTGGGCAATGTTCATGGCGGGCTGGATCCTAACGAATCGATCACTTCAGGTTCCCTGCAAAAGTGCCGGCGGCCGTCCGCAGCGAGGCGGGAAAGTGAACCGGTAGTCTTCGAAGAAGGCTTGCAGCCGCGCATGAGCTCGCCCGACAGTCGAAAAAGCCACACCCGTGCCGACCCTGGTGTCGGTGGCCTTGGGCGTCGACCTGGCCACCGATCTGTGCTCTCTGGCCATGCTGATCACCGCTCACCGTCAGGTCCTGGGGTGCAAAAACCGCTTGTTAGCCAGCTTCGACCATCGAAAGGAAGAGCTGATTGGTCAGAGCATGCCGCTCCAGCATCCTAGCGCCTAGCGCGACTGAACCGCCCCGGGTTTTAGGAGGCTCCAACTCTTGAAAAGATGGAGCCATGAACAGGTCCAACAAGCTTTCCCTGGGCTGGCTGTCGCCCCCAAGAGTGCCTGCGGCTCCGGCGCCTGCCCAGGCTATCCTCGGCGCGTGCGCACGATCCCGACCCCGCAGCCCGCTTCTTCACCGACCACTCGCACGGTCCGGGCGCCAGTGAATCCGCCTCTGCGGTTGGATCGCCGGGCCTGGTTGGCGCTCGGGTTGGGCGGGCTCGGCGCTCTCGGCGGCTGCGCCGCCTACTCTCCCCGCAACCTCGCCCCTGGTGCCGAGATCGCCGAAATCCTCGCCCGCATGGGACCCGCAACGGCCCGTTACCCGCTCGAGGGCGGGGTGGTGCGCCTGGAATTCGCGCGCGGCCCCATGGGACTGCACACCTACATGCTCGATGTCGATGGGGCAGGCCGGTTGCTGCGCAGCGAGCAGGTCTTGACCGAGGCGCATTTCCTCGAACTGCGCCTGGGCATGACGGCTGAGGAGGTGCGGCGCCGTATCGGCACCCCGTCGAGCGAACGCTACCTGCCGCGGCAGCGACACCGGCTCTGGTCCTACCGCTACGAGACGCCGTTCTGCATCTGGTTCCAGGTCAGCCTCAATGAGGCCGGTCAGGTCGCCGAGCTGGGCCACAACGCCGACCCGCGCTGCGATCTCGACCGCGGCCCTTGAGGGGTTCCTCGGCGACGCAAGCCCCAACGGCCGGGCCCGGTGAGATGGGGCAGGGGGTGAGTTCGCATGGATTCGGTGCCTTGAATGCACTGGAAAAGTGCGTATTGATCACCAAGATGGAGCGACCCCGGCCTTTCATCTCCTCATCCTTGCGGGTTTCCCCGCGCAATCGACGACCCTGCAGCGCACCAGACAGGGCACTGAAATTGCTGATTCGGTGCAGGTCCTGCCCGGCGCTGGTGCGCCGGCGGCGGGGAGATGACGCAACGCAACGCGGATGGGGGTTGAATGGATCAGGTCAAGCAGGGCACCGACGCCCTTTTCATCCTGCTGGGCGCCATCATGGTGCTGGCCATGCACGCGGGCTTCGCGTTCCTGGAGCTCGGCACGGTGCGGCGGAAGAACCAGGTCAATGCGCTGGTGAAGATCCTGGTCGATTTCTCGGTATCGACGGTCGTCTACTTCTTCGTGGGCTACACGGTGGCCTACGGGGTCGATTTCTTCGGCAATGCCGGCGCGTTGGCCGAGAAGAATGGCTACGAGCTGGTCAAGTTCTTCTTCCTGCTCACCTTCGCGGCGGCCATCCCCGCGATCGTCTCCGGCGGCATTGCCGAGCGGGCACGGTTCGGACCGCAGGTGATCGCGACCGTCGCCTTGGTGGGGCTGATCTACCCTCTGTTCGAGGGGGCGGTCTGGGGTGGCCGTCTGGGCGCCCAGGCCTGGCTGGAGGCGAGCTTCGGCGCGCCCTTCCACGACTTTGCCGGTAGCGTCGTCGTCCACGCCGTGGGGGGATGGATCGGGTTGGCGGCCGTGCTGCTGCTGGGCGCCCGCAGCAACCGTTACCGCAAGGATGGCGCGATCAGCGCCCACCCACCCTCGAGCATTCCCTTCCTGTCGCTGGGCGCCTGGATCCTTGCGGTGGGTTGGTTCGGCTTCATCGTGATGAGCGCCCAGACCATCGACAAGATCTCCGGCCTGGTGGCGGTGAACTCGTTGATGGCGATGGCTGGCGGCACGCTGGTGGCCGTGGTGATGGGACGCAATGACCCGGGCTTCGCCTACAACGGTCCGCTGGCCGGCCTGGTAGCCGTCTGCGCGGGCTCCGACGTCATGCACCCGGCCGGCGCGCTGGTGGTGGGCGGCGTGGCCGGTGCCATCTTCGTCTTCATGTTCACCCTGACGCAGAACCGCTGGAAGATCGACGACGTGCTGGGCGTCTGGCCCTTGCACGGCCTGTGCGGCGCCTGGGGCGGCATCGCCTGCGGCATCTTCGGCAGCACCGCCCTCGGGGGACTCGGCGGCGTCAGCCTCATGTCGCAGGTCTTGGGCACCGTGGCCGGGGTGGCCTGGGCGCTGCTGGGCGGCTTCGTGGTCTACGGGCTGATCCGCGCCTTGATCGGCCTGCGGATGTCGCAGGAGGAGGAGTACGAGGGCGCCGACCTGTCCATCCACCGCATCGGCGCCACGCCGGACCGCGAGGCCAACTGGTAAGCGAGTCAGCGGGTCAGGGAGCGGCGCGCCCGGGCCTGTCTCGCTCGGCCCAGATGACGGCGCGAGACCAGCCCAGGCCATAAAAGCAGTTTCAGAGCGTGACCCAAGAAGAAGGCCGCGACCCCTGACGGGATCGCGGCCTTCTTCTTGGGAGCCCCGAAGATTGACCGGGGCTTCCAGGGTGCTCAGGCGGCCAGCAGCTGCCTCAGCACGAAGGGCAGGATGCCGCCGTGCTTGTAGTAGTCGACCTCGATCGGCGTGTCGATCCTCAGCGTCAGCGTGTGCTTCTTCTTCGAGCCGTCGGCGCGGGTGACCACCAGCGTGGCATCGCTCTGCGGCTTGATCTCGGCACCGAGCTCGATGTCGATCTGCTCATCGCCCTTCAGGCCCAGGCTCTCCCAGGAGGCGCCGGCCTTGAACTGCAGCGGCAGCACGCCCATGCCGATGAGGTTGCTGCGGTGGATGCGCTCGAAGCTCTTCGCCACCACGGCCTTGATGCCCAGCAGCTGCGTGCCCTTGGCCGCCCAGTCGCGGCTGGAGCCGGTGCCG
>CAISYQ010000066.1 GCA_903889735.1 uncultured Methylibium sp. | reverse complement strand
CGCACACAGGGCGCGCACCAGGTGGCCCAGAAATTCACCAGCAGGGGGCGCCCGCGCAGCGCCGCCAGCGCGAGTGGTGGGCCGGAGGGACTGTCGAAATTCAGGTCCCAGAAACCCGCCGGCGCAGGCTCGCCGCCGGCGTTGCGCCGGGCCGACGACCACCAGACCCCGCCGGCCAGGGCGGCCAGCGCCACCCCGCCGAGCAGCCAGCGGCGGGACGGGTCGGTGGTGGTCTCAGGGTGGCCGGGCTCGATGGTGGGGTCGGCGGGGGCGGGTTCCTTGGCGGGGGTTGACTCGGCACTGGTGGCCGGCGGGGGGGTCTGCGGATCGTTCATCGCTCGGTCTCCATCAGTTGCTTCAGCGCGGCGGTGTCGCCCCGCTCGGTGCGGCCGTCGGCGCCGCGGCGCAGCGCGCCGCGCAGGTCGTCGTGGTCCAGGATGCTCAGGTGCACGGTCACCCGCTCGCCGAGCGCAGCGCTGCGCTCAGCCAGGCTGAGCACGTCGATGGGCTGGCCGCGCGGGCCGGGTCGGCTGCCCACGGCATAGTCCACGCCGCGGTCCAGCAGGGCGATCTCTGCGGCCTTGGAGTCGTCGCAGAAGAGCTGCAGGTGCACATCGTTCAGCCGGGTCGCCGTGCCGCGCCAGACGGCGCCGCCCAGATGGGGTCGGAATTCGGCCAGGCGCTCCATCCAGCGCAGCGCCACCTCGCGCAGCGCCGCCAGCTCGCCCGGCTGGGTGTCAGCGCAGAACAGCGCCAGGTAGTCGCGCACCTCAGCCTCCAGGGCCTGGTTGTCCGGCAGGGCGCCGGGCGGCAGGCCGCGCTTGCCGAGCAGCTTGAGGGCGCGTTGCTTGGCGGGGCCGTACTCGAGCCCGTCTTCCACCACCAGCCGGGCGGCGGTGGCGGCGATCTCGGCGGTCAGGGCGCTGCGGTTCATCGGGAGGGTTGAAGGTCGATCGGCAGGGCGCTGGAAGAGGTTGTAAAAAATGCGAGTCGCTGCGACGCAATAAAGAAAAATAACGTTTGATGCAGCGAGATGGGGTGAAGATCGATCAGGGTAGGTCGACAGCGCCCATGCGCGCGACGATGGAGCCCGAGCGGCCGGCCACATAGGCGGATTCGAGGCGCTTCTCGAAGCGCTTGGGCGCCGGCAGCATCACGGCCAGCCGGGCCGCCTGCGCCGGTGCGAGCCGGTCGGCGTCGACACGGAAATAGTGGCGCGCGGCCGCCTGCGCGCCGAACAGGCCCTCGCCCCATTCCACGTTGTTCAGGTAGATCTCCAGGATGCGCCGCTTGTCCAGCAGCGTCTCGAGCATCAGGGTGATCACGAACTCCTGGCCCTTGCGGGCGAGGCTGCGCTCGCCCGACAGGAAGAGATTCTTGGCCAGCTGCTGGGAAATGGTCGAGCCACCCACCAGCTTGGCGGCCGGTCGGGCGGCAGGCGCGGTCGCCTCGCGCCGCGTCCCCTCGGCGGTGGCCGTCGCCGTTCTGGCCCGCGGTGCTTGGCGGGCGGCTTGCGCCTCGGCGCGCTGGTTGCGCTCCCAGGCCTTCTCGATGGCGTCCCATTCCACGCCGCCATGGTCGGCGAAACCGGCATCCTCGGACGCGATCACCGCCCGCTTCAAGCCCTCGGCGATCCGGCCATAGGGGCGCCAGGACTGGCTCCACAGCACCTGACCGCGGTCGGTCGCCTGGCGCCAGATCTCGCTGCGCTGGAAGCTGGTGGACTGGGGGTCGACCACCGCCATCAGCGCGATGCGCAGCGCGAAGACGAGCTGCAGCGCCACGGCGCAGAGCAGCACCAGGGCCGCGAACCGGCCTGCCGCGCGGGCGGGCCCCGCCAGCCACCGGCCCGGTCCTGTCCCGCGGGGTTTCCTGCGGGCCGCGGCGGGGCGGGCGGCCTGGCTCACGCGGATCTCCCCGCGGCCTCGAGCGCCACGTGATGCTGCAGTTCGGCCAGCACCTCAGCGGTGGGCGGTCGCATACCGCGCCAGAACTCGAAGGCTTCTGCCGCCTGCTCGACCAGCATGCCCAGGCCGTCGCGGCCATGGGCCCCGTGCGAGCGCGCCCAGGCGATGAAGGGCGCGGCTGCCGCGCCGTACATCATGTCCAGCGCCAGGCTGCCGGGGCGCAGCACCCGGGCGGCCACCGGCACGGCGGCCCCGGTGAGGCTGGCCGCGGTGGCGTTGACGACGATGTCGAAGCCCTCGCCGCAGCCGTCCAGCGCGGCCGCCGCCAGTTCGACATCCCGGTGCCCCGCGAGTTCGGCATGCCTTGACACCAGCGCCTGGGCCTTGCTGAGCGAGCGATTGGCCAGCACGATGCGGCGGGCGCCGGCCTCGATGAGCGGCCCGAGCACGCCGGCCGCGGCGCCGCCCGCGCCGATCAGCAGCAGGGCCGCGCCGCGGATCGGCACACCGGCATGCACGGTGATGTCGCGCACCAGTCCGGCGCCATCGGTGTTGTCGCCCTGCCAGTCCGCCTCGGCCAGGGGATCGCGGACTGGTTCGCCACGGGGGCCGGCGTCAAGCGGGCCGTGGGCCGGCAGGCTGAAGCGCAGCGTGTTCACCGCCTGGGCCAGCGCCGCACGCGGCGTGAGGCTTTGGCAGAGGGCCGGCGCCTCGAACTTGAAAGGCACGGTCACGTTGCAGCCGCGTGCCGGTCCGGCACCGGGCGGCGCACCGGCGCCGGCCGCAAAGGCCCGCACGGTGAGGGCGAAGCCATCGAGCGGGCAGGGCAGGCGTCCGTAGTCGACGGCCTCGCCGGTCAGTGCGGCGAAGCGCGCATGGATGAAGGGCGAGCGGCTGTGTGCCACCGGATGGCCGGCCACGGCGTAGCGGTCTGCCAGGCGGGGT
>CAISYQ010000065.1 GCA_903889735.1 uncultured Methylibium sp. | reverse complement strand
TTCGGCAACCTGCATTACAAGACCAGCACCAACCGCGCGCCACGCCAAAAGACGCCAGGCTGGCCCGGCGAGGCCAAGAAGCTCAAGCTCGAGCTGCGCATCCTGGCCGATGTGGGCCTGCTCGGCATGCCCAACGCCGGCAAGTCCACGCTCATCACGGCGATCTCCAACGCGCGCCCGAAGATCGCCGATTACCCCTTTACCACGCTGCATCCGAACCTGGGGGTCGTGCGGGTGGCTGCCGAGCAGAGCTTCGTGGTGGCGGACGTACCAGGGCTGATCGAGGGTGCCGCAGAAGGCGCTGGCTTGGGTCACCGTTTCCTGCGGCACCTGCAGCGCACGCGGCTGCTGCTGCACCTCGTGGATGTGACGCCCTTCGACGACAGCGACCCGGTCGCCCACGCCAAGGCCATCGTCGCCGAGCTGAAAAAATACGACCCTGCGCTCCATGCCAAGCCGCGCTGGCTGGTGCTGAACAAGCTGGACATGGTGCCCGTCGAGGATCGGGCGGCCTTGGTCAAGGACTTCGTCAAGCGGCTGCGCTGGAAAGGCCCTGTGTTCGAGATCTCGGCGCTCACGCGCGAGGGCTGCGAGTCGCTGGTGCAGGCGGTCTATCGCCATGTGGCCAGCTTCCAGGTTCATGTGACCGAGCCCGATGTGCGGTTTGTCGAGCCCGAGGTGGACGACACGCCCGCATTCGCGCCGACCGGCGACGATCCGCGCTTTCGCTGAGGGGCCTGGAGGTGGGTGAGCAGCTGCGCGCCGCAAGAAGGATCGTCGTCAAGGTCGGGTCCAGCCTGGTTACCGACGAGGGGCGCGGCATCGACGCCCGGGCCATTGGCCTGTGGTGCCGCCAGCTCGCCGAACTCGCCAACCAGGGCCGCGAGGTGATCATGGTGTCCAGTGGCGCCATCGCCGAGGGCATGAAGCGCCTGGGCTGGGCGGTGCGGCCCAAGGAAATCCACGAGCTCCAGGCGGCCGCTGCGGTCGGGCAGATGGGGCTGGTGCAGATGTACGAGAGCCAGCTGCGCGAGCATGGCGTGGGCAGCGCACAGGTGCTGTTGACCCACGCCGATCTGGCCGACCGCGAGCGCTACCTGAACGCGCGTTCCACGCTGCTCACGCTGCTGTCGCTCAAGGTGGTGCCGGTCATCAACGAGAACGACACCGTCGTCAACGACGAAATCAAGTTCGGCGACAACGACACCCTGGGCGCGCTGGTGGCCAACCTCGTCGAGGCCGACGCGCTGGTCATCCTCACCGACCAGCCGGGGCTCTTCTCGGCCGATCCGCGCCGCGACCCGCAGGCGCGCTTCATCCATGAGGCCCGCGCCGGCGATCCAGCGCTCGAGAGCATGGCCGGTGGCACCGGCTCCCACATCGGCCGCGGCGGCATGATCACCAAGGTGCTGGCCGCCAAGCGGGCCGCCGGCAGCGGCGCCTCCACCGTGATTGCTTGGGGCCGTGAGCCCGAGGTCCTGCTGCGGCTGGCAGCCGGCGAGGCCATCGGCACGTTGCTGACCGCCAGCACCCCCAAACTGGCCGCGCGCAAGCAGTGGATGGCCGACCACCTGCAGCTGCGCGGCGCGGTCGTCGTCGACGATGGGGCTGTCCTCAAGCTGCGCGATGAAGGCAAGAGCCTGCTGCCGATCGGCATCATCGAGGTGGCGGGCGATTTTGCGCGGGGCGATGTCATCGCGGTGCGCAGCGCAGCCGGCCTCGAGGTGGCCCGCGGTCTGGCGAACTACGCCAGCAGCGAGGCCCGACTGATTGCCCGCAAGCCCTCAAGCGAGTTCGAGCGGTTGCTGGGCTTCACCGGTGAGCCGGAGATGATCCACCGCGACAACCTCGTGCTCGCCTGAGGCCTGCGTGTTGCCAGCGTGTCAGCGGAACGCCGACTCCCATGCGATCCACGGCCTCGCTTGAAACCCCGGCAGCCCATCCCCAAATGAAACCCATTCGAGTGGAGTGCGTTAGGAGATGACGACCGCACCGCCGAAGCTGTTCCGAAAACCCCCAGCCATCGACACCCAACCCCCCCATTTGCCATGACCAAGCAGACCCTCTCGTTCCAAGCCGAGGTGCAGCAGCTCCTGCATCTGGTGACCCACTCCTTGTACTCAAACAAGGAGATCTTCCTTCGCGAGCTGATCTCCAATGCGTCCGATGCCTGCGACAAGCTGCGCTTCGAGGCGCTCAACGACAGCGCCCTCTATGAGGATGCGCCCAATCTCGAGGTGAGGGTGAGCTTTGACAAGGCCGCACGCACCGTCACCATCACCGACAACGGCATCGGCATGAACGAGGCCGAGGCGATCGCCAACCTCGGCACCATCGCCAAGAGCGGCACCCGGGAATTCGTCGGCAAGCTCTCCGGCGAGCAGTCACGAGACACCCAGCTGATCGGGCAGTTCGGCGTCGGCTTCTACAGCGGCTACATCGTGGCCGACCGCATGACGGTGGAAACACGCCGCGCCGGCGCGAAGCCCGAGGAGGGCGTGCGCTGGAGCAGCACAGGCACCGGAGACTTCGAGGTTGAGGTGATCACCCGTCCCGAGCGCGGCACATCCGTGACGCTGCACCTTCGCGAAGGCGAGGACGAATGGCTGGCCCAGTGGAAGTTGAAGTCCACCATTGCCAAGTACTCCGACCACATCTCGCTGCCCATCCTGATGCACAAGCAGGAATGGAACACCGAGAAGAGCGACTACGAAACCAAGGACGAGTGGGAGACCGTCAACAAGGCCGCGGCCCTGTGGTCGCGCGCCAAGAGCGAGATCACCGACGCCGAGTACAAGGCGTTCTACGAGCAGATCGGCTTCGACAACCAGCCGCCGCTGGCCTACACCCACAACCGCGTCGAGGGTCGCAGCGAGTACACGCAGCTGCTCTACGTACCGGCCCATGCCCCGCACGACCTGTGGAACCGCGACCGGCGTGGCGGCGTCAAGCTCTACGTCAAGCGCGTCTTCATCATGGACGACGCCGAAGCGCTGATGCCGACCTACCTGCGCTTCGTCAAGGGCGTGATCGACTCCAGCGACCTGCCGCTGAACGTGTCGCGCGAGTTGCTGCAGGAAAGCCGTGACGTCAAGTTGATCCGCGAGGGTTCAACCAAGCGCGTGCTGTCCATGCTCGAGGAGCTGGCCGGCAGCGAGGACCCCGCGCAGCGTGAAAAGTATGCGGGTTTCTGGAAGGAGTTTGGCGCGGTCCTCAAGGAGGGCGTCGGCGAGGACCAGGCCAACCAGGAGCGGCTGGCGAAACTGCTGCGCTTCGCGTCGACCCAGGTCGACGAAGGCGTGTCCTTCGCCGATTACGTCTCGCGCATGAAGGAAGGCCAGGAGGCGATCTACTACATCACGGCCGACAGCCTGGCCGCGGCCCGCCACAGCCCGCAGCTGGAGGTGTTCCGCAAGAAGGGCATCGAGGTTCTTCTGCTGACCGACCGGGTTGACGAGTGGATGCTCTCGCACCTCTATGAATTTGAGGGTAAGCCGCTGCAGAGCGTGGCCAAGGGCGCGGTCGACCTCGGCAAGCTCCAGGACGAGTCCGAAAAGCAAGAGGCTGAGGCCGCGGCCGAGACCTTCAAGCCGGTGCTGGAGAAGCTCAAGGAAGCCCTCAAGGACCGGGCCAAGGACGTCCGTGTCACGACCCGGCTGGTCGATTCCCCAGCCTGCCTGGTGGTGGAGGAGGGCGATATGAGCGGCCACCTCGCGCGCATGCTCAAGCAGGCGGGCCAGAGCGCCCCGCCCAGCCGGCCCATCCTGGAGGTCAACACCGCGCATGCGCTGGTCCGGCGCCTCGAGGACAGCGGGCGGTTCGACGACCTGGCGCAGGTGCTGTTCGACCAGGCCGTGCTGGCTGAAGGCGGGCAACTGGACGATCCCGCCGCCTATGTGCGGCGGGTCAACGACTTGCTGACGGCCTGAGCGGACCGGATTTCGCGCCGACGGGGGGTGCAGGCCCGCGAAGCCTCCCTCTGCCGCCGGAAATCCAGTGAAGGCGGCAGCGGGACCTCAATCCCGCTGCAGCTGCTCGATCTGCTCCTGCAGCTGGGCCACCTGTCCGGCCCAGTAGGCGTTGCTGCCGAACCAGGGGAAGGCGACCGGGAACGCCGGGTCCTGCCAACGCTGTGCCAACCAGGCGCTGTGGTGGATCATGCGCAGCGTGCGCAGGGCCTCGATCAGCCCGAGCTCGCGGTGGTCGAAGTCGCAGAAGGTCTCGTAGCCCTCCAGCAGGCTGGCCAGCGCCGGGCGCGAGGCGGCCAGATCGCCCGGCAGCAGCATCCACAGGTCCTGCACGGCCGGGCCGGTGGCGCAGTCGTCGAGGTCGACGAAGTGCGGACCTTCGGGCGTCCACAACAGGTTACCGGGATGGCAGTCCCCGTGCAGGCGCAGACGGCGAAGGCCACCGACCGAGTCGAATCGCTCGCTGGCGAGTTGCAGGGCGTGGCGCGAGACCTCGGCCCAGCGCGATCGCTCGGGCTCCGGCAAATCGCCCTGGTCCAGCAGCCAGGCCCGGGGTGCCGTGCCGAGCGTGGCCGAATCGACGCTGCGACGGTGGGTGAAACCCTTGCGGCGGCCCACGCTGTGCAGCCGCCCGATGAAGCGGCCGATCCACTCCAGCGTTTGCGGATCGTCCAGCTCGGGCGCGCGGCCTGCCCGGCGAGGCGCCACCGCATAGCGCAGGGCGCCTTGCTCCGCAAGCGTCGGTGGACCGCCGGGCTCGCCCCAGCAGCTCAGGCTGTGGGCCCTGGGCCCTGCCGGGTCTGGGTGCAGCGGCAGCGGCGCCACCACCGGCACCTCGGCTTCGGCCAGCTCCAGTGCGAAGGCATGCTCCTCCAGGATCTGGGCGTTGGTCCAGCGTGCGGCGCGGTAAAACTTTGCGACGACCGTGCGGCCGTCCTCCAATGACACTTGGAACACCCGGTTCTCGTAGGAGTTGAGCTGCAACAGCCGGCCGTCGCCGTAAAGGCCGACGTCGGCCAGTGCGTCGAGGACGGCGTGGGGTGTGAGATCCTGGAAGGGTTGGGGAGCGTCGCGGCAATCGGTCATGGTCCGATGCTCGCACGGCGCGAACCGCAAATTGGAAGCTGCAGCGCCGGCGCTTGTCTGCGGTACACTCGCGGGCTTTCCCGCTTTTCGGCTCCGGGGAAGGTGCGTGGTCAAGGATGGCTGCGTGCACGGGGTGTGAGAGGTCTCGCGGTCCACCGTCTGGGCAACCAGGTCGATGGGTCGAACAAGAGACACCGATCGCCGCGGTTTCGAGCCGGGTTCCACTCAGGACAGTCATGAAAACCTTCAGTGCCAAACCGGCCGAAGTGACGCACGAGTGGTTTGTGATCGACGCGACCGACAAGGTCCTCGGCAGGGTTGCCAGCGAAGTGGCCCTCCGTTTGCGCGGCAAGCACAAACCCATCTACACGCCTCACGTCGATACCGGCGACTTCATCGTCATCGTCAACGCCGAAAAGCTCCGGGTTACCGGCAACAAGGCGAACGACAAGATCTATTACCGCCATTCCGGCTACCCGGGCGGGATCTACGCGACCAAGTTCAAGGACATGCAGGCCAAGCACCCCGGCCGCGCTCTGGAGAAGGCCGTCAAAGGCATGCTCCCGAAGGGTCCGCTGGGCTACGCGATGATCAAGAAGCTCAAGGTCTATGCCGGTGAGACCCACCCGCATACGGCCCAGCAGCCCAAGGCCCTGGCCATCTAAGGAGCGGTGATGATCGGTAATTGGAACTATGGAACCGGCCGTCGCAAGTCGTCGGTGGCGCGCGTCTTCATCAAGAAGGGCACCGGCCTGATCACGGTCAACGGGAAGACGGTGGACGAGTACTTCGGCCGCCAGACCTCGATCATGATCGTCAAGCAGCCGTTGTTTCTCACGAACAACGTCGAGGCTTTCGACATCAAGGTCAACGTGCACGGTGGCGGCGAGTCCGGCCAGGCCGGCGCGGTGCGCCACGGCGTGACGCGGGCGCTGATCGACTATGACGCAGCGCTCAAGCCCGAGCTGAGCCGTGCTGGCTTCGTGACGCGTGATGCGCGTGAAGTTGAGCGCAAGAAGGTCGGTCTGCACGGTGCGCGTCGCCGCAAGCAGTTCAGCAAGCGCTGAGCCTTCACTGTGGAGCGCGGTGCCCTGGGGTGCCGGCTCCTCGAAAAAGCCGCCCTTGGGCGGCTTTTTTGCGTCCGCATCGGCCGCTCGCCGCTCAGCCAACAAACCCACACTGACGCTGCCGGCTTGTACCGAATCCCTTGGGGTCGGTCACAATCGAAGCAGTTCGGGCGCATGCCCATCCCAGCAGGAGACCCCATGAGTGCCGTTGCAGAATCGATCGTGACCCAGATGCCCGCTCCCATCGTCTTCACCGACAGCGCGGCCGGCAAGGTCAAGCAGCTGGTCGAGGAAGAGGGCAACCCAGAGCTCAAGCTGCGGGTCTTTGTCCAGGGCGGCGGTTGCTCCGGCTTCCAGTACGGATTCACCTTCGACGAGATCGTCAATGAGGACGACACCAAGATGGAGAAGAACGGCGTGATGCTGCTGATCGATGCGATGAGCCTGCAGTACCTGGTGGGCGCCGAGATCGACTACAAGGAAGACCTCGAGGGCGCACAGTTCGTCATCAAGAACCCGAACGCGACCAGCACCTGCGGCTGCGGCTCGAGCTTCTCGGCCTGATGCGGCTGGGCTGAAGGTCTCACGGGTTGATGTTCTGGACCTGCTCTGGAGCTC
>CAISYQ010000064.1 GCA_903889735.1 uncultured Methylibium sp. | reverse complement strand
GACGGCCGCGATGTCGCGCTGCTGCTCGGCGGCCCCGACGGCCTGGACGACAGCCTGAAGGCGGGCGCCGAGGAGTCGCTGCGGCTCTCGGACCTGACCCTGCCCCATGCGATGGCCCGTGTCCTGCTGGCCGAGGCCCTCTACCGGGCCTGGTCGGTGAACGCCGGGCACCCCTACCACCGCGAGTGAGTCGCGGGCCACACTTGCGTGCAGGTCCCCCTCGCGTCCCTTGCCATGACCGACTTCCTCTACCTCGCCTCCCAGAGCGCCCGCCGCCGCCAGCTGCTGGCGCAGATCGGTGTGCGCCACGAGCTGCTGCTGCCGGGCGCCGACGAGGATGCCGAATCGCTGGAGGCGGTGCAGGCGGGCGAGGCGCCGGCCGACTATGTGCAGCGCGTGACCCTCGCCAAGCTCGGTGCGGCCCGCGCCCGCCTGCTGGCCCGCGGCCTGCCGCCCGCGCCCATCCTGTGCGCCGACACCACCGTGGCGCTGGGGCCGCGGATCCTGGGCAAGCCCGATGACGACGAAGACGCGGCCCGCACGCTGCAGGCCCTGTCGGGCCGCACGCACGAGGTGCTGACCGCGGTGGCGGTGCTCGAGGGGCCTCACGAGGCCTTCGAGCCGCAGCTGCTGCTGCAGGTCTCGCGCGTGCGGCTGCGCACTTTGGAGCCCGACGAGATCGTGCGCTATGTGGCCAGCGGCGAGTCGCAGGGCAAGGCAGGCGCCTACGCCATCCAGAGCCAGGCGGCGGCCTGGGTCGAGCACCTGGAGGGCAGCTACACCGGCGTGGTCGGGCTGCCGCTGTTCGAGACCGCACAGCTGCTGGGCGCGCTCGGTTGGCGGTTCTGAGCAGTGGCCCGCCGGCGGGTCACCCCGGCAGGGGTTGGGCCGGCGGGGGGCTCAATGCCCGCCAGGGCATCCCCCTAGGCATCCGCCAGACAGCGCCCTGAGCGCCTACCATCGCCGCCATGCAGGACATACTGATCAATTGGTCGCCGCAGGAGACGCGGGTCGCGATCGTCGAGAACGGCGCGGTGCAGGAGCTCCACGTCGAGCGCTCGCTGGAGCGCGGCCTCGTCGGCAACATCTACGCCGGCCGCGTGGCCCGCGTGCTGCCGGGCATGCAGAGCGCCTTCATCGACATCGGCCTGGAGCGCGCCGCTTTCCTGCACGTGGCCGACCTGCACCGCGACGACGCCCAGGGGCCGGGCCATGGCCGCGAGTCCCGCGACGCCACGGTGCCCCAGGTGCCGATCGAGAAGCAGGTCTTCGAGGGACAGACCTTGGTGGTGCAGGTCGTCAAGGACCCCATCGGCACCAAGGGCGCGCGTCTTTCCACCCAGATCAGCATCGCCGGCCGCCTGCTCGTCTTCCTGCCGCAGGACGACCGCATCGGCATCAGCCAGAAGATCGGATCGCACGAGTTGCGCGAGCAGCTGCGCACCCGCATGCAGGCCCTGGTCGGCGCAGCGGCCGAGGGCGCCAGCGGTGGCTTCATCCTGCGCACCAACGCCGAGGAGGCCAGCGACGCCGAGCTGGCCGACGACATCCGCTACCTGCGCGCCACCTGGGCGGCGATCCGCGAGCGTGCCTTCAAGGCGCCGCCGGGCAGCGTGCTGCACCAGGACCTGAGCCTCGTGGAGCGGGTGCTGCGCGACCTCTGCAGCGAGCAGACCCATTCTGTGCGCATCGACTCGCTGATGCAGTTCGAGCGGCTCCAGGCTTTCGGTGAGCGCTACACGCCCACCTCGGTGGCCAAGCTCACCCACTACCAAGGCGAGCGGCCCCTCTTCGACCTGCACAGCATCGACCAGGAGATCGAGCGTGCACTGGCACGCCGGGTTGATCTCAAGAGCGGCGGCTACCTCATCATCGACCAGACCGAGGCGCTCACCACGGTCGACGTCAACACCGGCGGCTACGTCGGCGCGCGCAACTTCGACGAGACGGTGTTCAAGACCAACCTCGAGGCGGCGCTGGCGATCGGCCGACAGCTGCGGCT
>CAISYQ010000063.1 GCA_903889735.1 uncultured Methylibium sp. | reverse complement strand
TACCTCGCCGCGCGCTCGCAACTGCTGCCGGAATCGGCCGTGCCCGGGCTGAACACCTTCGTGCTGTTCTTCGCCCTGCCCTGCATGCTCTACCGCTTCGGAGCGGCCACGCCGCTGGCGCAGCTGATCGATCCGACCGCGCTCGCGGTCTATGCGGTGGCGGCCATGGCCATCGTCGCGCTGACGATCCTGTGGACTTTCTCCTGGCAACGCGGCCCGCGCGTGAACCTGAAGGACGCCGCTTTCGGTGCGATGGTGGCCGCCTTCCCCAACACCGGCTTCATGGGCATGCCGTTGATGATCGCCCTGCTGGGGGCCACCGCGGCCGGGCCGATGATGGCGACCCTGCTGGTCGACATGTTCCTCACCAGCTCGGTGTGCCTGGCGATCGCGCAGCTGCACGGCAATGAGCACCTTCCGCTCAGGGCCCGTCTGCGCAACACGCTCCGCGGCCCGATCACCAACCCCCAGCCCTGGGCCATCGCGCTCGGGGCAGTGAGCTCGGTGACGGGACTGGCCTTGCCGGGGCCGCTGGAGCGCATGGTCGAGATGCTGGCCGCCGCCGCCTCGCCGGTGGCGCTGTTCACCATCGGCGCGGTGCTGTGGCGGGCGGGATCCCAGGCCCGGGCGCACGCCACCGCCCTGAACGGCCCGCACGCGACCGCCCCCACCCCCTGGGGCAGCTTCCTGCCGGTGGCGCTGATCAAGCTCTTCCTGCACCCCGCGCTGGTGTTTGCGCTGGGCAGCGTGGCGGTGGCCCTCGGCGCGCCGCTCTCAGGCTTCACCCTGATGGTGCTGACCCTGGCCGCCGCCCTGCCTTCAGCCAGCAACGCCTCGCTGCTGGCCGAGCGCCACCGTGCCGACAACGGCCGGGTGGCCCGCATCATCATGAGCTCGACCGTGCTCGCCTTCGGCAGCTTCTCGCTGTTGGCCTGGCTGTTTGGGGCACGGCCTTGGCCCATTAGCTGACACCCGGACCCACCCCCAGCTTCAGGCCGGACCGGGTCGGGCGCCAACGGCGGGGTGGCCCTCTTCTCGCCATCCCATGGCTGGCCGCACCAGCACCGGCTGGGCGCGCAGGTCGGCTCGGGCGACCCCCCAACATCGGCTCCAGCACCAATTGACCGAGCCCAGCCTTCGCGATAGCCTGTCGGCAGGTTGACGATGGGGCCCCATCATCGAAAGACCGCACCAGCAAAGGTTTGCGCCTCGTCTTGGCGGGAGGGCAAATGCGGGATAGAGCGACCGCGAGCACCTGTTGGAGCGTCAAGTCACGCCGATCAAGCCCATGAGATAGGGACCTTGCGGACCAGGCGTGACGAAGGAAAGCCCTCATGAGCAACCCGAACTACAAGTACCTTCCCAAGCATGTCGACGACATCGTCGTGCGGCCGTTCGGCTTCGACTTCCCGGACGACCTGGATCCGAAATGGTCGCCAGACCACGTGGTCCGCTCGCATCTATTCAACGGCTTCTCGCTGACGATGCCCTACCTCGAGCCCTTCCTCATCAAGACGATGAAGGAGGCCGCCGCGCACGTGCGCGAGCCCGAGTTGCTGAAGGACATCCAGGATTTCAACAACCAGGAAGGCCGCCACTTCCAATGCCACCGGCGCATGAACGAACTCCTCAAGGCAAACGGCTACCCGGAATTCGCCGGCGTGGAGACCCGCATGGCGGCGTCCTGGGCGCGCCTGTCCAAGACCAGCCTGCGCACCCGACTCGCCTACAGCGCAGGATTCGAATCGATGACCAACGGCTTCACCCACTGGTTCATCAACAGTCGAAGAAGGCTCTTCGGCGGCGCCTGCCCTTATGTCTCCTCGTTCTGGCTGATGCACATGGTCGAGGAAGCCGAGCACAAGACGGTCGCCTTTGATGCCTACATGGCGTACTCGGGTCAGTACCTGCCGCGCGCGGTGGGCGTACTGCACGGTTCTTTCCACGTCATTGGCTTCGGGGTCGTGGGCATGCTGACGGCCCTCCGCAAGGATGGCGACTTGTACAAGCCGGCGCGGATCGCCGAGATCCTTCGCGAGCTGGCGTCGGTGGTGGTCAACGTCGGGCCCTACCTGCTGCGGTCTCTGCTGCCCTGGCACGACCCGCGGGACGAGCAGGATCCGCAGTGGATGAAGGATTGGATCGCCGGCCACGCGCGACTGCCCGTCGACGCGCCGCTGCCGCTGGTCGATACGAAAGACCCCGAGCTTCCGGTGCCGTTCGGCGTATCGCCCTTCAGTCAGCCCGTGGGCGCGGCGGCTTGATCGCGGCACCGCCAATCCGCTGCAGCGATCCAGCCCTGGCTTGAGATGCGTGGGCATGCCGCGCGTTTCTCAGCACTTCAACATACAAACCGAGACTCACCCATGGAACGACTTCAGCAAGTCATGATCGGCAACGGCCTGCTTGTGATCCTGGCCGCGATGTTCGCCGGCTTCATGCTGATGTTCAAGCTGCTGGGAGGGCTGGAGATCTGGCCAGGCCATATCCTGCCGCTACCGATCTACGGCACGAGCGAAGGCTGGGTGCG
>CAISYQ010000062.1 GCA_903889735.1 uncultured Methylibium sp. | reverse complement strand
TTGCAGGTTCACCCTACATCGCCCTGGCCTTGCGCCTGCAGCACGCGCAAGCTACCTGGTCTGCACTGCGCCAGGCGGCAGGCGGCCTGGAACGCGTTCAGTTGCCCATGCCCGCCTTGCTGTCCGTCACCAACGACCCGGGCAATCGGCTGCGGCACCCACTGCTGAAAAACGTGATGATGGCCAAAAAGGCCACCGTGCCGGTATGGCAGGCGGCAGCCTGCGGTGACACGCCAAAGCTTTGCCTGCAGGCCATGGTCACCGCGGCCGAGCCGGCGCGTCATTCGGCTTGCGAATGGCTTGCCGGTTCACCGGAGGAAAAGGCGCGGGCCCTGGCGCAGGTCTTGCTCGCACAGGCACGGGCATGACGCGCGTTCGCATCCTGGCCATCGTCCATCCCTGGCAGTCCAGCCAGGAAGAGCGCCATCAATTTCTGGGCACGGTGAAGCGCCTGGCGCAGGACGCACCGGTCGAAGTGTGGAGTTTCACAGGCCAGACCCATCCGGGCGCGATCGCAGACCACATCGTGCAGTCGCAGGGCCCGTCCCTGGACGCCACGCAACCGCTGCTCGTGGTGTTGCCCACGGGAACGGAAGGCGAGACCATCGCGGCCCACATCGCGGCCCGCCTCGGTGGTGTCAGCCTGGGTCGCTGCCGCAGCCTGGCGGTCGATGCCGAAGGCGTCACGGCCACCCGTGCGGCATTCGGGGGCCGCGTGACACTTGCGCTGCGCAGCGACGCCCGCATCACCTGTGCCACGCTGCGGCCGCAGTCTGTGCCCACCGCGGAGGCACACGTGCCCGATGCCACCGAGATCGTCCTGCAGGCAGCGTACCCCTATCCCGTGGAGGCAGTGCCATCCGGCAGCGGCCAGCCACGGGTCGAGGGTGCGTCCATCGTCGTCTCTGGTGGACGGGGCATGGGGGGACCCGAGGGGTTCGAATGGCTCTCGCGCATCGCCTCGGCGCTGGGGGCGGGACTGGGCGGCAGCCTGCCGGCAGTGGATGCGGGCTGGGTACCTGTGGCGCACCAGGTGGGGCAGTCGGGCAAGTTTGTCAGCCCCAGGGTGTACTTTGCTGTCGCCGTTTCAGGCACGCCCCAGCATCTGGCTGGCATTGGGCCCGACACCCGCATCCTGGCACTCAACAACGACCCGTCGGCGAGTATCTTCTCGCGCTGCGACATCGCTGTCGAAGGTGATTGGCGCGAGATCCTGCCGCTGCTCACGCAGGAACTCGAACGCGCCCTGCCCAGACCCTGAACGTTGACGCGAAGGGTCCACACCGCGACGGCCCTTCACCGCATCAAACACCCAGACCGGCCGGAACCCAGCCCCGGGGGCGTCTCGCCGGGCTGGATTCAGGCGGCGAAATCGACACCGGCGCTGGTCGACGTCTTGCAAAAACGGGCAATGCTGCCCATGGAGTTGAGGTGTTCCGCTTCCGAGTGCGCACAGCAGCAGTCTTCAAGTACCACCATCTCGAAATCCCGGTCGTGGCCATCCCGGACGGTCGCCTGCACCACGGCCTGGGTCGACACGCCGGAGCAATAGATGCGTTCGATCCCGGCCGCACTCAACTGGGCCATGAGAGATCG
>CAISYQ010000061.1 GCA_903889735.1 uncultured Methylibium sp. | reverse complement strand
GCCGGGGCGGTCGAGCTTGTCGATCAGGGCGCGGGCCTGGGCCAGCCGCGAGGGGCTGGCAGCCCGCAGCAGCAGCGAGTTGGTGCGCGATTCGGCCAGCACCGACAGGCCGCTGCCCACGCCGGGCGCGCCCGGTGCGCCGGGCGTGGCCTCGGAGAGCTTGAGGATCACCGGCGCGAGGTCGGACGCCACCGCATGCTGCAGCGGCACCACCTCGACATCGGTGGTGCCCGGCAGGTCCATCGCGACGATGATCTTCGAGAGCCGCTGCAGGTTGTCGGCGTAGTCGGTGATGACCAGCGTGTTGTTGCCGGGGTTGGCGTTGATCGTGTTGTTGGGGCTGATCAGCGGGCGCAGCACGGCCACCAGGTTGTTCGCGTTCTCATGCTGGAGGCGGAAGACCTGGGTCAGGATCTGGTCGCCGCGGCGGTTGACCTCGCCCACCGACACCGTGCCGGTCTGGAGCTTGCCCTCGGCCTCGGGCACCACCTTCAGCAGCCCGGCCACTTCCACCACCGTGAAGCCCAGCCCGCGCAGCGCCGCCAGGAAGCTCAGGTAGGCGTCGCGCGGCGCCAGCGGCTGCTCGCTGTAGAGGGTGACCTGCCCGCGCACCCGCGGGTCCACGATGATCTGGCGGTCAAGGATGGCGGCCATGGCGCGCGCCACGCCCTCGATCTCGGCGTTGACGAAGTTCAGCGTCACCGGCTCGCGTTTCTTGCCGGCCGGCAGGTCGATCGCCGTGGCGGCCGCTGGCGCGGTCGGCTGGGCCTGCGCGCTCGGCGGCAGGCCCCCCAAGGCGAGGGCGGCCAGCAGGGCCGCCCATGGCGCGAGGGCGGCCAGGCCGGGGATCGACCGCGGGATCGAGCGCGGAATCGACCAAGCGAGGGCCGCAGTGCGGCGGAAGGGGATCGTGGTCATGCTCATCCGATCGCAATGACGGACCGCGCGCCGTCGCGCCGTCCGATGATGTTCAACAGGTTGGCCAGCGCGGACTGCTGGGCCTCCTGCGCCGTGGCCTCGCCCCGGAAGCGCCACCCGCCCGGCGTCAGCGATCCGCTGCCCGAGAGCCGCAGGGCGCCGTTCAGGGTCTGCAGCTGCAGTGCGGCCGCGCCCGGGTTGGCCGGATCGCTGCCGAGTTCGAGCCGGTAGCTGCCCAGGCGCGGGAGCGTGGCCACGCGGGAGCTGGCGTCCTGCAGCTCGAGGGCGGCCGAGCCCTCGACCCGCCAGCGGCCCTGCACCCATTCCATCGCCACGCCGGCGGTGGCCAGGCGCAGCACGCCGCCGAGCTGCAGCGTGTTCCAGGGCGTGCCCAGGCCAGTCAGCCAGCCCGCGGGCCAGTGGCCGATCTCACGGGCCAAGGGGGCTGTGAGATCGGTCCCGGTCCCGCCGGGCTCGGCGCTCAGGCTGATCTTGAGCGTGCCGAAACCCGGCCTCAGGATCAGCGAGGGGCTGCCGTTCAGGCAGCAGGCTTGGGCCATCCGCAGGACCAGGGCCGGCCCGCCGGCCTCGACACCGGGCCGCAGGCTCCATTGCAGGCGACCGGGCAGGGCGCGCGCCTCCTGGCTGCCCGCACCGCCGCCGAGCACCGCGACCGCGCTGCCCGACCAGAGGCTGCCGCGCGCGTCGGCCAGCAACAGCCGCCCCCCGCTGGCGCCCTGGAGCCAGTCCGCCAGCCAGGCGGCCGGGGCGAAGGCGGGCATCGCGAGGACGGCACCGCACAACGCACCCCAGACCGCCCAGCGCCGGGGGCTGGCGCGACCGCGTTCTGCTCGGGCGGCCCCGGAGGCGGCCGAGGGCCCGGGTGAGGCCCGGCTGGCAGCCGGTCGGGCGGTGACCCGGTTCAGGAGGGGGGAGGCCATGGCGTGGGGCTCAGCCCGGGCGGCCCAGGTCGAGCACGATGCTGCCGGTGTAGCCGGCCGGCCCGCGGGTCAGCCGGACTTGCTGAGGGCGGGCCCGGGCTGCGCCGCGCACCTCGCCCAGCCAGGCCATGAGCGCTTCGCCGGGGATGCCGTTCACCTCCAGCGAGGCCCGGTTGCCCTGGAGCGTGAGCCGGGCGCCGGGGCCGAGTCGCTCGGTGGCGGCTTGCAGGGCCGCGTCGGCCTGGGCCGGGCTCACCCTGGGCAGGCGTCGCAGTTCCTCGGCCTCGGTGGCCAGCCGCTGCATCTGCTGCAGCTGCAGCTCCAGCGCATCGATCTTCGCCGGGGCGTCGCGCAGGGTCCGCCAGGCCGGCTGCACCATCAGCAGCCAGACCAGGATCCCGCCCACTGCGGCCAGCGCCACCGTCGCGAGCCGGCGTTCCCGGGGCGCCATCGCGGCCCAGCGGCCCAGGGCCTGGGCCTTCAAAGCCTGCAGACCGGCGGGCGATGACGTGCCCGCACCGGTCTGGCCCGCACCCGCCGGCGGCCTCATGCGCCGCCGCCTGCCGCAGCGCGGCTCAGCGTCAGCAGGCCGTCGGTGGCCTGGGCCTGCCAGCCCGTGGGGGCGATCCTCAGGCGCAGGGCGGCGATCTCGGCCTCGCTCCAGCCGGGCACGGCCAGGGTCAGGCTGCCGGCCTCGAATTGCAGGCTCTGCACCGGGCCGTGCGCCCCCCAGGCGCTGGCGGCCACCTGCAGGGCGGCCTCCAGATCGGCCTCGCCGCTGCGGCCTGCGGCCACCCTCAGCAAGTCGGTCTCGCGCTGCATCTGCAGTGCGGGGTCCAGGACGGCGCGCACCTGGGGGTGGGTCGCCGTCAGCAGGCGTGTCATTTCGGCGCGCCGGGTGGCCAGCCGCGTGCTCTGCTGCCAGGCGGCGAGGTTGAGTCCCAGCAGCTGCACCGCGACCAGCGCGGCCACGCCCCAGCGGGCCGGGCGCCAGGCCGGGCCCAGCACGCTGCGCAAGGCCTCGCGCAGGACCGCCAGACCGCGGTGGCGTGGTGCCAGCCCGAACTGGCGCAGGTTCCAAGGCGAGCGCAGGGCGCCGATGGCGCGGTCGGACGCGCCCTGCACGCCGAGGCTGTGGCCCAGCCAGCGCTCGGCCTCGCCGGCGGCAGCGGGCGTGGCGCTGAAGCGGACATCGGCCGGCAGCGGCTCGGGCAACAGGGCGCGGACCAGACCGCCCTGGAGCGGCAGATCGAGCACGCCACCGGCATGGGCCCAGGTGAGCCGCAAGGCGCCGGCGCTGTCGTGGAAGTGACCGCGGGCGGGCTCGACAGGCCAGGCGGCAGGCACGACCCGATCGACCCGCTGGCCGGCGGACTCCAGCGTCGCGATCGCCGCTGCCAGAGACGCCCTGTCGGTGGCGGCCACCCAGGCGGACTCGCCGCCCCGCGCGCCGGGCTCGAGTGCAAAGTGCAGCCGCTGCGGGTCGTCCAGCACCGCGTCTTCCAGCACGCCGGCCAGCGCGGGACCGAGCTTGGCGGCGGCGGCGCGCGGGCAGGTGACGCGGTGCCAGCTCAGGTCCTGGGCCGGCAGCACGGCGACGAGCTCGTTGGCGCGTGGCAGCAGGGCCGGCGCGGCGCGGCCCTCGCGGGTCTGAACGCCGGGCTGCAAGCCGTCGTCACTCAGGACAAAATCGAACTCCGCGGGCGCGGATGCGGCGGTCGGCAGGCTGCCCTGGCCGGCGTGGAGGCGGGGCCGGACGGGGAGCAGGACGACAAGGGTGGTCATGGGGCGCAGATGCTCCAAAGATTGTAGGGGGCGGTCACCGGCCATCGCCCTTTGGACGAGGGGGGTGTGGCGAGTGTGGTGGGCAGGGGAGGCCCGGTCCGCCGGCCCGTCCCGGCCACGCCATCGCCCACGGCACGGACCCTTTCAGCGGACCGCGGAGGGCGGTGACGGCAGCCGCTCCCGGTGCAGCGTGACCACGTTGCGGCCGCGCCGCTCGACCAGCGCCCTTTCCTCGATCACCCGGTCGTCAAGCCGCAGCCGGCCCTGCACCTCGAAGAAGCTGGAGGTGACGCTGACCTGGCGCTCGTCCAGCGGGGTGTCTGCTGGGAGCAGGCTGCGCGCGTCGTCGAGCGCCTTGAAGGGGCTGCGCTGGCGGGTCTGCACCAGTCGCTCGGCGCTGGCCAGATCCACGCCCAGCACCGCAGCGAGCACCTCCTTCGGCGCCGTGTTGAGGTTGACCGGCGTGCGCACCGGCAGCAGGCTCGCATAGGGCGCGAGCCGCTCCCGCACCGGGGCCTCCAGACCCAGCCAAGCCAGCTGCTCCAGGCGCTGCGGCGGCAAGGGCGGGTCGGCGGAGCGCGCCGCGGCGGCATCAGCGGGACCGCCGGGGCTGCCCGGTGAGGGATTGCCGCCCGCTGGGCCGCTGGCCGCTGGCCCGCCAGGTGCGGCCGTGGGCGGTGGCGAGGCCTCCCGCAGGGCCTGCGCG
>CAISYQ010000060.1 GCA_903889735.1 uncultured Methylibium sp. | reverse complement strand
GCTGTTTCTGGCGGCGGGCTCGGTGATCATCGGCATGCACCATGACCAAGACATCCGCAACATGGGTGGCCTGCGCAAGTACATGCCCATCACCTGGATCACGTCCCTGTTGGGCTCCCTGGCCTTGATCGGCACGCCGCTGTTCTCGGGTTTCTATTCCAAGGATCTGATCATCGAAGCCGTGCACGCCAGCCCGCTGTGGGGCTCGGGCTTTGCCAGTTTCTCGGTCATGGCGGGCGTGTTCGTGACGGCCTTCTATTCCTTCCGCATGTACTTCCTCGTCTTCCACGGCAAGGAAAACTTCCGCCACAAGCCTTTCCCCGGCGAGCACGACCATGACGATGCCAATGCCGCTGACCATGCTGCTGACCATGCTGCTGAGCACGGACAGACTCACGGACATGCCCATGTGCCTCATGAGTCGCCTTGGGTCGTGACCCTCCCCTTGCTGATGCTCGCGCTGCCCTCGGTGGTGATCGGCTACCTGACCGTGAACGGTATGCTGTTTGGTGACCTCCTCCAGGATGCCATCCGCATCGATGCGGCCCGGCATCCGGCGATGGGCGAGCTGGCCGAGGGCTTTCACGGTGCCGCCGCGATGGCCCTGCACGGGCTGACCACGCTGCCGTTCTGGTTGGCCCTCTCGGGCGTGGCCACGGCCTATCTGTTCTACATGCTGCGCCCCGGCATCCCGGTGGCGCTCTCACAGCGACTCGGCTTCCTCCAACGCGTGCTCGAGAACAAGTACTACATGGACGCGATCAACGAGAAACTGCTCGCCCCGGCGGCCCGCGGCCTTGGTCGCGGCCTGTGGCGCGGCGGTGACATGGCGGTGATCGACGGCGCCATCAATGGCTCGGCCCGACTGGTGGGCTGGATCGCCGAAGTCACGCGACGCCTGCAGTCCGGCTACATCTACCACTACGCACTGGTCATGATCGTCGGCGTCTTCGCGCTGATGACCTGGTTCGTGTGGCTGGCGCAGTGAACGGGGAGCGCTGACATGGGCCTACTCTCCCTTGCCATTTGGGTGCCGGTGTGTTTCGGCATCCTGCTGCTGGCCATCGGCCGTGACGAACACGCGCAGGTCGTGCGCTGGGTGGCGCTGATCGGCGCCGTGCTGGGCTTCATCGTCACGCTGCCTCTGATCGCCGGCTTCGATGCCTCCACCGCTGCCATGCAGTTCACCGAGAGCATGGCCTGGATCGACCGCTTCAACGTGCGCTACCACCTCGGCGTGGACGGCCTGTCGGTGTGGTTCGTGCTCCTGACGGCATTCATCACCATCATCGTCGTCATCGCCGGCTGGGAGGTCATCACCGAGCGGGTTCACCAGTACATGGGGGCCTTCCTGATCCTCTCCGGCCTGATGGTGGGCGTGTTCAGTGCACTCGACGGTTTGCTGTTCTACGTGTTCTTCGAGGCCACGCTGATCCCGATGTACATCATCATCGGCGTCTGGGGCGGGCACAACCGCGTCTATGCCGCGTTCAAGTTCTTCCTCTACACGCTGCTCGGATCGCTGTTGATGCTGATCGCGCTGATCTACCTGTACTACAAGTCGGGCGGCAGCTTCGAGATCCTCGATTGGCACAAGCTGCCGCTGCCGATGTCGGCGCAGACGCTGCTTTTCTTCGCCTTTTTCGCCGCGTTTGCCGTGAAGGTGCCGATGTGGCCGGTGCACACCTGGCTGCCCGACGCCCACGTCGAGGCGCCGACCGGCGGCTCGGTGGTGCTGGCGGCCATCATGCTCAAGCTCGGTGCCTACGGTTTCCTGAGGTTCTCGCTGCCCATCGTGCCCGATGCCAGCCAGCACTGGGCCGGCCTGGTGATCGCCCTGTCGCTCGTGGCGGTGCTCTATATCGGCCTGGTCGCGCTGGTGCAGAACGACATGAAGAAGCTGGTCGCCTATTCGTCGATCGCCCACATGGGCTTCGTGACGCTGGGCTTCTTCATCTTCAACGACCTCGGCATGGCCGGCGGCATCGTGCAGATGATCAGCCACGGCTTCGTTTCGGGCGCCATGTTCCTGTGCATCGGCGTGCTCTATGACCGGGTGCATTCCCGCGAAATTTCCGCCTACGGCGGTGTGGCCAACACCATGCCGCGCTTCGCTGCCTTTGCGGTCTTCTTCGCGATGGCCAACTGCGGGCTGCCGGGCACAGCCGGATTCGTGGGCGAGTGGATGGTGATCCTCGGGGCGGTCCGCTTTGATTTCTGGATCGGCCTGCTGGCGGCCACCACCCTCATCTTCGGGGCGGCCTACACGCTGTGGATGGTCAAGCGTGTCTACTTCGGCGAGATCGCGAACGACGCGGTACGCCAGCTGACCGATCTCAACCGACGCGAATTCTTCATGCTCTCCGTGCTGGCCGTGGCGGTGTTGGGGATGGGTCTCTATCCCAAGCCCTTCACCGATGTGATGCAGGTCTCGGTGACCGAATTGCTGCGGCATGTGGCCATCTCCAAGCTGAACTGACGGGCCGCACACCATGAACGACATGAACTGGCAGGCCGTCCTGCCCCAGATCGTCTTGCTCGCGATGAGCTGCGTGATTGCGCTCGCCGACCTCTTCAGCGACTCTGAGCGTCGCCGCCCGACCTACCTGCTGTCGCTGCTCACGCTGTTGGCAGTCGGCGCCGTCCAGCTCTTCCAGTACCAGGAAGGGCTCACGCTCTATGCCATGCAGCGCATGGTGGTGGCCGATCCGATGGGGCACCTGCTGGGCTTCTTCGCCACGGTGGCGGTGTTCGTGAGCCTGGTGTATGCCCAGCCCTACGCTGCCCACCGCGACATCCTCAAGGGGGAGCTCTTCACGCTCTCGCTGTTCGCGCTGCTCGGGATCACCATTATGATTTCGGCGAACCATTTCCTCGTGGTCTACCTGGGCCTGGAGCTGATGTCGCTGTCGCTGTACGCGATGATCGCGCTGCGCCGCGACCACCCGGTGGCCACCGAGGCGGCGATGAAGTACTTCGTGCTCGGCGCGCTGGCCAGTGGCTTCCTGCTCTATGGCCTGTCGATGATGTACGGCGCCACCGGCTCGCTCGAGATCGGTGAGGTCTTCAAGGCCATCGCCAGCGGCCATGTCAACGCCAAGGTGCTGGTGTTCGGCGTGGTCTTCGTGGTGGCCGGCCTTGCCTTCAAGCTCGGGGTCGTGCCCTTCCACATGTGGGTCCCCGATGTCTACCAGGGTGCCCCCACCGCGGTGACGCTGATGATTGCTGCAGCGCCCAAGCTGGCCGCCTTCGCGATCACGATCCGCCTGCTGGTGGAGGGCATGATCGGCCTGGCGGTCGATTGGCAACAGATGCTGATCGTGCTCTCGGTCTGCTCGATGGTGATCGGCAACCTGGCGGCCGTCGCCCAGACCAACCTCAAGCGCATGCTGGCCTATTCGGCCATCGCACAGCTCGGCTTCATGCTGCTCGGCTTCACCCCCACCGTGGTGTCGGGCAACACGCTGTCGGCCGCCAACGGCTACAGCTCGGCCATGTTCTACCTGGTCGCCTACGTCCTCACCACGCTGTGCACCTTCGGCGTGGTCATGCTGCTCTCGCGCCAGGGCTTCGAGGCCGAGGAGGTGGCCGACCTCCAGGGACTGAACCAGCGCAGCCCACTGCTGGCGGGCGTGATGGCTGTCTGCATGTTCTCCCTGGCGGGGGTGCCGCCGGTCGTGGGTTTCTACGCCAAGCTCGCTGTGTTGCAGGCCCTGGTCTCGACCAATCTCACCGGCTACATCGTGTTGGCGGTGGTGGCGGTGCTGCTGTCGCTGATTGGCGCCTTCTACTACCTGCGCGTCGTCAAGACGATGTACTTCGAGGACGCCCAGGCCAACGCACCGCTGATCGAGGCGCCGCGCGAGGTGCGCTCGTTGCTGGTGCTCAATGGCGCGGCGGTGCTCGGTTTCGGACTGCTGCCGGGCGGGCTGATGACCTTGTGCGCCGACGCCATCCGCCGCGCGCTGGCGGCCTGAGCTGGGTCGCGACGAATCCCTGGTGACAGCATGGCCAGCGGTGAACCTGTGGCGCTCGCTGACCTCGATCCACCGCATCTGCGCGAAACTTGCCTGCAGAGCGAGCCGGTCTGGCGCGGTCGATTGCTGGATGTGCGGCGCGACCGGGTTCTTCTCCCCGATGGCCGTGAGGCGAGCCGGGAGTATGTGGTCCACCCGGGGGCGGTGATGGTTGTGCCCATCCTGGAGGATGGGCGCTTGGTGGTCGAGCGCCAGTACCGCTATCCGCTGCACCGCGCCTTCACGGAATTCCCGGCGGGCAAGCTCGATGGCGGCGAGCCGCCCCTGGCCTGCGCCGTGCGCGAGCTCGCCGAGGAGACGGGTTACCGCGCCCGCGAATGGGCGCGCGCCGGCATCCTGCACAACGCCATCGCCTATTCCGACGAGGGCATCGAGGTGTGGTTCGCGCGCGGCCTGCTGAAGGGCGAGGCGAGCCTGGATGCGGGCGAGTTTCTGGATGTCTTCACGAGCACCCTTGAGGAGCTCGAGGACCAGGCGCAGCGCGGCGAACTCACCGATGCCAAGACCCTCGTTGGTCTGCTGTGGCTGGCCCATTGGCGTGCGGGACGCTGGGCCTTGGAATGGCAGCCTGCACCGGATGCATCTGCGAGCGCATGATCGGGGCATGAAAGTCTTCAGTTTGCAGTGCGAGCATGGCCATGCCTTCGAGGGCTGGTTTGGTTCGGAAGCTGCCTTTCTCGAGCAGGGCGAGCAGGGGCTGATTGAGTGCCCGATGTGCGCGAGCCGGGCCGTTCAGCGGCTGCCGAGTGCCCCGCGCTTGAACCTCTCGGGCGCGGTGCGTGCGCCCGCCTCGACAGAGCCGACGCCCGAGCAGCAGAGCGTGGAGGCCCTGTGGATGCGGGCCGTGCGCCACGTGATGGCGAACACCGAGGACGTTGGCGAGCGCTTCGCCGACGAAGCCCGCCGCATCCACTACGGTGAGACCGCTGAGCGCGGCATTCGTGGACGCGCCAGTGGCGAAGAGGCCCGCGCGCTGCACGAGGAGGGCATCGAGGTCTGCGCGCTGCCTCTGCCCCAGGGTCTCAAGGGTCCCCTGCAATGAGCTGAAGGCGGCCTGCGGATGGGCGGCGGCGCCGGGAGGCTGCGCCGCATTCGCGAGACTGACCGCCGAGACGGGTGTCCATCCCCAGTCCTCAGGTAGCCCCTGGCAATTCCGCTCATTAGGGCCTCCTATTGGACTGGCCTCATCGATTCTTTTATCCTTCTTGTGCGCCGGGTTCATGCCCGGTGGGATTTTCATATTCCGCATGACCAGGAGATCGATATGCAGCTCAAGGGCTCCAAGACCGAGCAGAACCTGAAGGACGCCTTCGCTGGCGAATCACAGGCCAACCGCCGTTACCTCTACTTTGCAAACAAGGCCGACATCGAGGGGCAGAACGACGTCGCCTCGCTGTTCCGTTCCACCGCCGAGGGCGAAACCGGCCACGCGCACGGTCACCTCGAATTCCTGGAGCAGGGCTCTGGCGACCCGGCCACCGGCTTGCCCATCGGCTCATGCCGTGACAACCTCAAGGCCGCCGTGGCCGGCGAGACACACGAGTACACCGACATGTACCCGGGCATGGCCAAGCAGGCCCGCGACGAGGGCTTCGACGAGGTCGCCGACTGGTTCGAGACCTTGGCCAAGGCCGAGCGCTCGCACGCCAACCGCTACCAGAAGGCCCTGGACGCGCTGGTCGACTGAGTCTCGGGCGCAAGCCTGGTGAACGAGGGGCTTCGGGCCCCTTGTTCATTGGGGGGTCGCGATTGCGCTGCGTGCAGCCCAGTCGCGACCGGCCACCATGCCAACACACCACACTCCACTGGACCCACCACCATGAGCATGCGCGAAGGCAATCTCGAGGCGCCGACCCGCCACCCGATCGACTGGATGAACCCCTCGTTCTACGACCAGGGCGCGTGCGAGGCGGAGATGGAGCGCATCTTCGACATCTGCCATGGCTGCCGCCGCTGCGTGAGCCTGTGTCACTCCTTCCCGACCCTCTTTGACCTGGTCGACGCCACCGAAGACGGCGAGGTCCACGGGGTGGACAAGAAGGATTTCTGGAACGTCGTCGACCAGTGCTATCTGTGCGACCTCTGCTACATGACCAAGTGCCCTTACGTGCCGCCGCACGCCTGGAACCTGGTTTTCCCGCACACCATGTTGCGGGCCAAGGCGATCAAGTTCAAGAAGGGCGAGGTCAGCGCCGGCGAGCAGTTCCTGGCCTC
>CAISYQ010000059.1 GCA_903889735.1 uncultured Methylibium sp. | reverse complement strand
GGCTCGATGGGCTGGAGTTACATGCCCGACGAGCTGGGCAACAGCGGCTCCGCCTACACCAGCTGGTATGGCTACTGGTCCCCGCAGTGCAACGGCCTGGCCTACGACCCGAACATCGTCTACCTGCCGCCCGTCACCTCGACCGGCGCGTCCTACGCCAACATCAGCTTCACCTCGGCCCCCAGTGACGGCTTCCTGTCCTCCAGCGCCAAGACCGACCTGTCATCCCGCTACTACTACAGCTACAACGGCAATGGCGGCGTCAAGCAGCCGGCGCTGAACTGGCAATACACCACCAGCGGCACGGTGAGCAACACCTTCTACACCGAGTGCAAGCTCACCTCGGGCTCGGTCTTCACCAAGGTCCTCACCTCCGGCATGACCACGGCCCAGAAGCAGAACTACGCCAACTGGTACAGCTACTACCGCAAGCGCTACCTGGTCATGCGCACGGGCGTGGGGCTGGCCTTCTCCAAGCTCTCCGACCAGTACCGCGTCGGCTTCAGCACCATCAACTACACCGGCTCCACCGACGGCACGGAATTCCTCAACATCGCCGACTTCAGCGCGGCGCAGAAAGCCAGCTTCTTCAAGACGCTCTACGAGAACCAACCGAGTGGCAGCACCCCGCTGCGTTCGGCCCTGGCCAAGGTCGGGCGCTACTACGGCGACAAGCTCTCCGGCCAGTCGGTGGACCCGGTGCAGTACCAGTGCCAGAAGAACTTCGCCATCCTGTCCACCGACGGCTACTGGAACGGCTCGGCCGGCACCGACCTGAACAACAGCAGCATCGCCAACCAGGACGGCTCCAGCGTGGACCCCTCGGCCCGGCCAAAGTACGACGGCGGTGCCGCCACCCTGACCAACACCACCCGCTGGACCACCACGCAAACGGTGGTCACCCGGACCACCTCGGTCAAGGCGGGCGGAGATGCCCTCACGAACAAGGAACTCAAGAGGAAGGACTGCACCTCCAGCGGCAGTGGGGCTGCCAAGCGCTACACCTGCGTGGTGGAGGCCAAAACGGACAAAAAGAATCATGGGCTCTCCGATGGCGACACCGTCACCATCGCGGGCGCCAGCCCAACCGGCTACAACGGCAGCTTCACCATCGACGACGCGGACGGTGACAAGTTCAAGTACACCGTGTCCAATCTCACGGCCGAGCTCGCGGACAAGGCCACCAAGAACGTCGAGGGGACGACCAGCAAAGCCTGCTCGGCCGCCCTGCCCAGCACCCGGACGGTCGCCACCACGACGACGGTGACCACCACCAGCAACGTCCAGGTCCAGAAGATCGTCAACAGCATCATCACCAGCGATGTCACCACGCCGAGCCCCAGCCCGGCGACCAGCACCGTCACCACCCAGGAATGCGTGAGCGGCAGCACCCCGATCAGCACCGTGACCTCGACCGTGTCGGACTCAGGGGCGGTGGAGGTGTCGGGTTCGCGCAGCACCACCTCCACCTCCACGACCAGCGGCGGCAGCTCCGGTTCGCTGGCCGACGTGGCCTTCTACTACTTCAACACCGACCTGCGCGACACCGCCTGGGGCAACTGCGTGGGCGCGCTCGGCTCGGGCACCAGCGTCTGCGGCACGGCCGACAAGTTCCTGAAGCAGAACATGGTCACCTTCGGGATCGGCCTGGGGGTGAACGGGACCCTGCGTTTCGACAAGAGCTACATCACCCAGACCGCCCCGGGCTCGGGGGATTTCTACGACCTGAAGAAGGGCCTCAAGAGCTGGCCCGTGCCCAGCGATGGTGGCAATGCCGAGAACGTGGACGACCTCTGGCATGCCGCCGTCAACAGCACCGATTTCGGCACCACCGCGCTGCCGGTGGCCAAGCCCAACACCCAGTACTTCAGCGCCCAGGACCCCAGCCAGCTGATCAACAGCCTGAACGGCGCGCTCGACACCATCAAGCAGATCGTCGGCTCGGCCTCGGCGGCGGCCACCAGCACCTTGCAGCCGGTCACCGGCGACAACGACGTGTTCGTCGCGAAGTTCACCTCGGCCAAGTGGTACGGCGACGTGGAACGCTTCTCCATCAACCCGGACACCGGCGCGGTGACCGGCGAGGCGAGCTGGTCCGCCGGCGTCGAGCTGGATGCCCGCGATCTGGTGGCCAATCCCCGCAAGGTCTACTACCAGCAGTCCGGCAGCCTGAAGGCCTTCACCTACGCCAACCTGAGCGCCGATGGCTGGTCCAGCCACCTGGACGGCTTCTGCAGCAAGACGGGCGTGGCCGGCTCGACCCCGCTGCAGTGCAGCCTGATCTCCGACAAGACCGAGGCCAACAAGGGCAGCAACCTGGTGGCCTACCTGCTGGGCGCCGCCAACGACAACTACCGCGCCCGCGACAGCCGCATGGGCGACATCATCAACGGCGCGCCGCTGTTCGTGGGCGCGCCGAAGTTCAAGTACACGGAAAACGGCTACGCAGGCTGGGCCACCACCACCCGGCGGGGGGAGTGCGCGGACTCCACGCCCGGCAACCGCAAGTACCAGGGCACCGTGTACGTGGGCGCCAACGACGGCATGCTGCATGCCTTCGACCGCTGCGACGGCAGCGAGAAGTGGGCCTATGTGCCCTCCACCGTCATTCCCAACCTCTACAAGCTCGCCGACACCGGCTATGCCAACTACCACCAGTTCTATGTCGATGGCGCTCCCCAGACCGGCGACATCTTCGTCAACGGCGCCTGGAAGACCATCGTCGTCGGCGGGCTCAATGCCGGCGGCCGCGGCTATTACGCGCTGGACGTCACCGACCCCGACAACCCCAAGGCGCTGTGGGAGTTCACCAACAGCTCGGACGCCAACCTCGGGCTGAGCTTCGGCAACCCCATCATCACGAAACGGGCCGATGGCACCTGGGTGGTGGTGTTCGCCTCGGGCTACAACAACGTGAGCGGCGGCAACGGCAACGGCCACCTCTTCGTGGTGAACGCCAACACCGGCGTCAAGCTCTTGAGCATCGAGACCCTGGCCAGCGGCGCGGCGGTCGGCACGGTGGCCACGCCCAGCGGCCTGACCAAGATCAATGCCTGGATCGAATCCGAGATCGACAACACCGCCAAGCGCTTCTATGGCGGTGACCTGCTCGGCAACCTGTGGCGTTTCGACATCGACAACCAGGTGAGGCCCTTCGGGCAGTCGTTCCGGCTGGCCGAGCTGACGGCAGGCGGAACGCCCCAGCCGATCACCGTCAAGCCCGAGCTGGCGGAGGTCAACTACCTGGGCGCGAAATTCACCGTGGTGTACGTGGGCACGGGCCGCTACATCGGCATGACCGACCTCGGGACCACCGCCACCCAGAGCATCTACGCGATCAAGGACACCCTCTCGGAGACCAGCCTGGGCGATGTGCGCGCCAGCAACACCCTGGTCGCGCAGACGCTGACCACCAACGGCCGGCTGCGGACGGCCACCAGCAACAGCCTGAACTGGAGCACCAAGAACGGCTGGCTGGTGGACCTGCCCAGCAGCGGCGAGCGGATCAACGTCAACATGGTGCTGGCCTACAACGTGCTGTCGGTGGCCTCGACCGTTCCGAGCGTGACCGCCTGCGAGATCGGCGGCACCTCCTGGCTCTACCGGCTCGACATCAGCAACGGCGCGGCGGTCTCCAACGCCGCCAGCAACGCCGCCGGCTCGATGCTGGAGGAAGGCAAGCTGATCGTGGGCCAGACGGTGGTGCAACTGACCGATGGCTCGGCCACGACGATCAGCACCTTGAGCGACGGCCTGCTGCGCGGCGACACCCAACCGCCACCGGCCGCGAGCAACGTGATCCGGCGCACCTCCTGGCGGGAATTGATCAACTGAGGATCGTCGGCATGCAGCCGCCACGCGGCGAGGGCGAGGCCCCGGGCCGGCTTGATGGCCCCCTGGACCGCTGCGGGCATCGCGCAGCAGCCGCGCGGCCCAGGGCGGTTCTGGCGGTCTGCGTGGTCTCGGCCTTGGCCTTGCATCTGCTCTTGCTCGGCAGGCTCCCGCCGGCGCGCCCGGCCCCCGTGTCGGCCCCGCCGGTGGCCTTGCGCCTCCTGGGCGCAAGCCCCGCGCCGGCGCGATCGCCAGGCCCCTCGGCAAGCGAGGACCGCCCCGCCGCAACGCCCGAGCCGGTGGTCACCAGGCTGGAGGCGCCGGCGGACCCGGCCGTTCCGGTGGTCTCCGGAGCCCAACTGGCTGGCCTTGCCCGCCTCGACTATGTGCCGCGCGAGCTTCTCAGCCGACCGCCCCGCCCGGTGTCCGACATCGGCATCCCCTCGCCCGACACCGGCTCGGTGGAGTTCGACCTCAGCGTCGAGCTGACCCTGTTCATCGACGAGACCGGCGCGGTGCAGCGGGTGCGGATTGAGGACCCCGGCCTGGCGCCCACCTTGGAGCAGGCAGCGGCGGCCGTCTTTCAGGCGGCCCGTTTCACCCCGGGTGAGATGGACGGGGTGGCGGTCCGGTCCATGGTCCGCGTGGCGGTGCGCTTCGAGGCGGCGCGGGTGGCCCCGCTGCCCGCGCTGCTGCCCGCGCCACGGCTGGCCCCGCCGCCCACGCCCACGCCGCCGCCCAAGCCCTGAGGCCGTCGCGGCTCAGCGCGGCAGGTCGCTCGCCCCCATCAGGAATTCGTCCACCGCGCGCGCCGCCTGGCGGCCTTCGCGGATGGCCCAGACCACCAGCGACTGGCCGCGGCGCATGTCACCGGCGGCGAAGACCTTCCCGACATTGGTCTGGTAGCCGCCGATGAAATCGGTGCCGGCCCGGGCGTTGCCGCGGGCGTCCTTCTCGACCCCGAAGGCCTCGAGCACGGTCGGCACCGGGTTCGCGAAGCCCATGGCCAGCAGCACCAGATCGGCCGGCATCACCTTCTCGCTGCCCGGCACCTCGACCATGCGCCCGCCCTGCCACTCGACCCGCACGGTCTTGAGGGCGGTGACGCGACCGTCCTGGCCGATGAATTCCTTGGTGGCGATGGCGAACTCGCGGTCGCAGCCCTCCTCGTGGCTGGAGCTGGTGCGCAGCTTGCTCGGCCAGTAGGGCCAGGTCAGCGGCTTGTCCTCCTGCTCCGGCGGCTGGGGCATGAGCTCGAACTGCGTCACGCTGGCCGCGCCGTGGCGGTTGCTGGTGCCCACGCAGTCGCTGCCGGTGTCGCCGCCGCCGATCACGATGACATGCTTGCCGTCGGCGCGGATCTGGTGGTCGAGCTGCCCACCGGCGTTGAGCTTGTTCTGCTGGGGCAGGAATTCCATCGCGAAATGGACGCCGGCGAGGTCGCGCCCGGGCACCGGCAGGTCGCGCGACTGCTCGGCGCCGCCGGCCAGCAGCACCGCGTCGAACTCGCGCTGGAGCTGCTCGGGCGACACGGTCTCGTGCGCCCAGTTGGTGACCTTGCTGTCCGCAGGCAGCGCGCCGACCATCACGTTGGTGCGAAAGCGCACGCCCTCGGCCTTCATCTGGTCGATGCGGCGGTCGATGTGGGTCTTCTCCATCTTGAAGTCGGGGATGCCGTAGCGCAGCAGCCCGCCCGCGGTGTCGTTCTTCTCGAACACCGTCACCTCGTGACCTGCGCGCGTCAGCTGCTGCGCCGCGGCGAGGCCGGCCGGTCCGGAGCCAACGACGGCCACGCGCTTGCCGGTGCTGTGGCGGGCCGGCTGGGGCTGCACCCAACCCTCGGCCCAGGCGCGGTCGATGATGGCGTGCTCGATGGACTTGATGCCCACCGCGTCATCGTTGACGTTGAGGGTGCAGGCCGCCTCGCAGGGCGCCGGGCAGATGCGTCCGGTGAACTCG
>CAISYQ010000058.1 GCA_903889735.1 uncultured Methylibium sp. | reverse complement strand
GCGGCGGCGGCCTCGCGCTCGAGGGCGGCCAGGTCGGTGGCGGCGTCAAGCTGCGCCAGCTCGGCCTGCCACTGCCCCAGCAGCGCCGGAAGCTCCTCGGGCGGGCGCCGAAAGCGCCGCGCCAGCCCCATCCAGGCCGACAGCCGCTCGTCCAGCGCCTGCAGCCGGTCGGGCTCCAGCTCGCTGCGGCGCAGCGCGGTGTTCAGCGTGTGGGCAGCGTCCTGCAGCTGCGCCTGGGCGCTGCGCAGCACCTCCAGCGGCTCGCCCAAGGCCGGATCGTGGTCTTGCACGGACTCGAGGGCGTCGATCGCGGCGGCGGTGCGCGTGTCGGCCGAATCCTCGTCGTCCTGGAGCGCCCGCAGGGCGGCCTGCAACGCCTCCAGGATGGACTGGGCATGGCTCAGGCGGCGGTGCTCAGTGTTGAGATCGGGCCATTCGTCGGCGCCCGGCGCCAGCCGCGTCAGCTCGGCGATCTGCCACTGCAGCCGCTCGCGTTCGCGGTCCAGGTCACCCTGCTGGGTGCGGGCGCTGTCCAGGCGCTGCTGCGCGGCGCGCCAGGCCACCCAGGCGGCTGACAGGGGCGCGGTCTCCACCCCGGCATAGCCATCGAGCAGCCCGCGCACCGCGTCGGGCCGTGTCAGGCTCTGCCAGGCATGCTGGCCGTGGATGTCGACCAGCTGCTCACCGGCCTCGCGCAGCTGGCCGATGGTGGCCGCGCTGCCGTTGATCCAGGCGCGGCTCTTGCCCTGCGCGTCGAGTGTGCGGCGCAGCAGCAGGGGGCTGCCGTCATCGCCGTCGGCCTCCGCGTCGCCGTTCGCGAAGCCAGCCTCGGCCAGCCAGGGCCGCAGCGCCGCCGGGGTGTCGAACTCGGCCGCGATCTCGGCGCGTGCCGCACCCTCGCGCACCACGCCGGCGTCACCGCGGTGACCCAGGGCCAGCTGCAGCGCATCGATCAGGATGGACTTGCCCGCACCCGTCTCGCCGGTCAGCGCGGTGAAGCCGCCCTGCAGCTCGAGCTCGAGCAGGGGCACGATGACGAAATCGCGCAGCGTCAGGCGTCGCAGCATCAGGCGGTCCGCAGGTCAGAGGCTCAGCTGCTGCCGGCCTCGGGCAGCAGGCCCTCGTTCCAGTGCAGCTTGCGGCGCAGCGTGCCGTAGTAGCTCCAGCCTCGCGGGTGCAGCACCCGCATGCGGTGATCGCTGCGGCGCACGCAGATGCGGTCGCCGTGCAGCAGGCTGGCCAGGCTCTGGTGGTCGAAGTTGACGCTGGCGTCGCGGCCGGCGACGATCTCGATCACCACCTCGCCGTCGTCTGGCAGCACGATCGGCCGGTTGGACAGCGTGTGCGGGGCGATCGGCACCATCACCCAGCCGGCGATGCCCGGGTGGAGGATGGGCCCGCCGGCCGACAGCGCATAGGCGGTGGAGCCGGTCGGTGAAGCCAGGATCAGCCCGTCGGCGCGGAAGTTGGTGACGAACTGCTGCTGCACCTCGACCCGCAGCTCCACCATCCCGGAGGTGGCCCCGCGGGTCACGACCACATCGTTGACCGCGAAGCTCTCGTGGATGGGCTCGAAGCCGCCCGCCTGCGGGCGCTTGACGCAGCCTTGCAGCATGGTGCGGCGCTCTTCCTCGTAGTCGCCGGCCAGCATGGGCGCGAGCGTCTCGGTCAGGCCGGACAGGGGGATATCGGTCATGAAGCCGAGCCGGCCCTGGTTGATGCCGATCAGCGGCAGCCCATGGCCTGCCAGCAGCCGGGCGGTCGCCAGCATGGTGCCGTCGCCGCCAATCACCACCGCCACGTCGCAGTGCTTGCCGATGGCCGCGGCGTCCAGGGCCGCATAGCCCGGCAGTTCTGCCGCCAGGGCGGTGCTCGACTCCAGCGACACCTCCAGCCCCTGGCCCGACAAGAACTCGGCCACGTTCGCCAGCACCTCCCGGCTGCCCGGGGCCTGGTACTTTCCCACAAGGACGGCATGGCGGAAGGGGCTGGGCATTGGCTGCAATTTACACCACGACACCCTTGGCCGCCGGGTACGGGTGAGGAGGCTCAGCATCGCGCGCCCTAGAATCGATTGCATGCTGGATGACCGCGCCAGAACCCTCCTCAAGACCCTGGTCGAGCGCTACATCGCCGATGGCCAGCCGGTCGGATCACGTACGCTCTCGCGGGCCTCGGGCCTGGAGCTGAGCCCGGCCACCATCCGCAACGTGATGGCCGACCTGGAGGAGCTGGGCCTGATCGCCAGCCCCCACACCAGCGCCGGGCGCGTGCCCACCGCGCGCGGCTACCGCCTTTTCGTCGACACCATGCTCACCGCGCGGCCCTCGGGCACGGCGGATGCGGCCGCCGGCGCGACCCACGCCCAGCTGCGCGAGACCGTCAACGAGCAGCTCCACCCGGACCAGCCGCAGCGCGTGATCACCCACGCTGCGCAGGTGCTCAGCAACCTCTCGCACTTCGTCGGCGTGATCACCGCGCCGCGCAAGACGAGCGTGTTCCACCACATCGAGTTCCTGCGTCTGGGCGACCGGCGCGTGCTGGTCATCCTGGTGGCCCCCGACGGCGACGTGCAGAACCGCGTGGTCTTCACCGCGCGCGACCACAGCCAGGGCGAGCTGATCGAGGCCAGCAACTTCATCAACGCCCATTACTCGGGCCTCACCATCGAGGCCGTGCGCGAGCGCCTCAAGACCGAGGTCGATGCGCTGCGCGGCGAGATCGCCACGCTGATGCAGGCCGCGGTCCAGGCCGGCACCGAGGCCGCGGGCGACGGCGGCGAGCAGCTCTTCGTCTCGGGCGAGCGCAACCTGCTGGCGGTCGAGGATTTCTCCAACGACATGGGGTCGCTGCGCAAGCTCTTCGACCTCTTCGAGCACAAGACCCAGCTCATGCGCCTGCTCGACGTGAGCAGCCGCGCCGAGGGCGTGCGCATCTACATCGGCGGCGAGAGCCAGGTCGTGCCCTACGAGGAGCTCTCCATCGTCTCAGCCCCCTACGAGGTCGACGGCCAGGTGGTCGGCACCCTGGGCGTCATCGGCCCGACCCGCATGGCCTACGACCGCATGATCCAGATCGTCGACATCACCTCGCGGCTGGTCAGCCACGCGCTGACGCAGCCGCGCTGAGGGCGCCTCGTGCAGGAACGCGGCGACGGTCGATCTGACCAGGAATTCCGTTAGCAGCAACTGCTGCTGCAACCGCCAGACGCGGCCAGATGCTGGCTGGCGCTGGCCAGTACGGCGGGAGCCGCCATCACGCTGCCGACGGTGGTTACGGACTCAGACGCCACTGGCGTTGCCGTCGCGGGGCGGTGACGCGAGTCGCGCGTGAAACCCGTCTCGATGCGAAAGCGGTGTGTCGCCACGTCGGTGCGGATCTCGATCCGGTCCGGACCACTGACCGACCATTGGCCAAATTCACTGCCGTCCATCACCACGCGGGTGGCCGCCGGGTTCGGCAGGCCACTCACCGTGAACTGCGTGGCGCAACCGCGCTTCGGCGCCGTCGCGCAGTAGGTCTCGACCCACAGGGCGCCGGTGTCGAGGTCATTCCAGCACTGCGACAGGCCGAGCGTCGGGTAGTCCACGCCGGAGACAGTCGGTTCAGTGAACTTGTCGAGGTTCGGCCGGTTGAAGACCTGAGACCAGGCGCCCGGCGCCCCCAGCTCGCTCAAGACCATCAGGCTGGAGAGTTGACCGCGCGGCCATTGCTCGCCAAAGCGGAACCACCAGCCAAAGTGATCGCCATCGGGGCCGAAGAATCTCGGCTCGAAAGTCGCCTCGGCGGTCTTGCGCAGTCGGGCCTCGGTGGCGCTGTCGCCGAGCTCGCGGGCCGTGATGATGCCCAGCGTCAACCAGCGTGGATCGGGATGCAGCTGCAAGAGGGGCTTGTGAGGCGCATTCCAGCCGAGCTTGGTGACCGCCATCTCGTAGAGCTGCGTCGCGAAGCCGCGGTTGATCGGCAGCAGGTACAAGGTGACGGCGATGGCGGCATACGCGCTGACGTCATCGCGCAAGGTGCACATCGAGCGTTCCAGCGGGTCGTAGTAGAACGCGAACCAGTCGAGGCGCCCCTTGCTGTCGAGCCCCATGTAGTGCTTGCGCGCGTACTCGATCCAGCGCTCGTAGACCCAGCGGGTCTGGGTGCCGTGCAAGCCGTCGTAGAGCTGCAATCCCAGCCCCGCGCCGCTCACGCAGAACGGCCAGATCTTGGTGTTTTCGCAGTGCACGCCTTGGGGCCGCTCGGCCCACTGGTCGTGCATGAAGCTGACGATTTGAGGGTGACTCCACTCGTACAGCCGCTCCTGGTAGCCGGCCACCTTGAATGGCTGCTCCCACTTGTTATCGCCAGAAACGTAGCGATAGAAGCACAACAACATGTTGAAGAAGCCGCGGAAGAAGTTGTTGCCCTCGGACCCGATCGGATCCGGTTGCAAGCCCCAAGGCTTGACGCCGTTCGCCACCCAGCCGGGGGCGTCGTAGCGGCCGCGCAGATGCTCCGGCAGGACCGCGAGCCATTCCGGCGGATAGCGTCGCTGGTCAGGGTCGTTGCCGATCATCGTGAGCCAGTCGATCGCGGCATGGAAGCTGGTGTGGCGCGTGACCAGCTCGTCGGCGATCCGTGTGTAGGCTTCTCGCCAGGCCGGTGTGATGTCGCTCATCACCGGCAGCACGTAGCCGGTCTCGTGAAGGTCGAAGCGCCCCAGGCTGCACATCGGCGGCGTGCTGTAGCGATCCCACCAGGGGTGCGGTTCGCCGTTGACGCTCCAGTCGTCCGGGGTGGTCGCCTTGTCCCAGATGAAGCGCAGCCAGCCGCGCCCCCGCTCGTCCAGGCGCGGAAAGGAATTGGTCATCATCGTGAGCGCGCCTCGAGGTGGCCTGGTGACGCCGTCACCACAGCTTCACCGATTCGCCGGCCGAGCCGCGAATCATCACCATCCCGGCGTGGGCCTGGTGGGCCGCATGCCAGTTCGGGTCCAGCGCATCCGTCACGGGCTCGCGCACGATGCGTGCAGCGACCTTGCTGTGCGGGTCATGCTGGAGGTAGGCGTCCGGCAGTGGCGTTCGCAGGGGGGCGGTCCGCGCGATGGGCAGCACGAAGCGGGTCAGGCCGAAGAACCACAGCACCAGCACGGCGTTGCCCTCGTATTCGGCCGAGCGGTCCAGCAGTGCGCGAACGATCCGGCCCACGGCGTGGGGTGAAATCAGGGTGCGAAGCCCGAGTCGGGCGTTGTCGAAGCACAAACTCACGGCCGGGTTGTCCGCCCGCGCAGAACGTGAAGCCACCCCCCGAGCCGAGAAGTCATAACGGTGCCACACGCCGTCGGCGCTGCCGATCTCCACCGTCCGTGCATGCGCGGTCTGGCCGCGGAAACGCGTGCTCCAGCGACTGGCCAGCTGCAGTCCCATGCCCAAGCCAGCAAGAGCGCACCGGAACAGGACCCGCGAGAGCAGGTCGCTGGGCTTACGCGAACGCATTCTTCTTGGCCCGGTAGTGTTCCAGCATGGCCTCATTGCTGGCCAAGCTGCCGGCCAGCCGGTCCGAAAGGCCTGGAATGGCATCACCGGGGATGACAAACAGCGCGAGCGCCGGGGCCACCTCGGTGAACGCGCGCATGCCGGCGCAGCCGAGCGAGAACGATTCGCGGCCGTCGTTGATCGCCTGGGCCATCGCGCCGCAGGCCGGACGGCCCATGAGGGTGGCGCGAGGCGGCGCTGACGCGCTCCAGGCGGTGGTCTGCAGCGCCTCACCGAGCAGCATGGCCTGCGCAGGCTCGACCCACACCAACACGCAATCTGCCTGGAGGGGAAAGTCCGCCAGTGGGCCGTAGATGACCCCAGCGCCTGCGGCGCGGACCTGGGGAATGTTCGCCACCTCGTCGCCGCGCAAGTAGCCAAGCCCGGACATCAGGGCGACCGAGCCGCCAAGCTCTTCGCGGGTCTCGGCGGACAAGGGCAGTCCCATCACATGAGCCCCTACCGCGCAGCCGCGGTGCGCCTCGGCGGTGGCGTAGAAGACTTCCTGTTCCGCCCGACGCCAGAACGCGCAACTCGATACGGCGGGTATCGACACGACGCGGATACCGGCGGGTGCATGGTCGGCGAATGCGACCGCCACGGGGCGGTGCGCCAAGCCCAGGCGATGCAGACTCGCCGATGCGCTTTCATTTGACATGGACCGTTCCCATTTCATCCTGCGGTGATCTGGGCTGCCGACCGCCGGCAACCCGCCACTGGACTTTCAATGTACCTTGTCCGTGGAACCAGCGGCTGCTGGTTATCGCGGGGATGGCAAGCGGGTGATCTCTGTCGCCAATATCCCCGCCGGCCGGGTCGATCACAGACTGAGGCCGCTGCGCCGAACCGCAGGCCGACATCCGTCGGTGAGAATCATGGGCGGGGGCCGCTAGCTCATGATGGTTAGAGCAGCAGACTCATAATCTGTTGGTGCCGTGTTCGACTCACGGGCGGCCTACCACCCACGCGCCACGGCCTCGGCGAGCCATGGGCCCGCGCTTCAGCTCGGTTCCGAGGCCACCGCCTCGCACCGTGCCGCATGGATCGCCTCACCGACCGCCGGCCCGCGCGCACCGTGCTCGGCGGCATGGGCGGCCACCTTGGCGGTGTCGACCGACTGCGCGGCGGCCAGGGCGGCCTGGAGCCGCGGCCCGGGCGCGTAGACCTCTTCCTCCAGCCCCAGCCGGCCTCTGGCGTCGCATTCGCAGGCGAGCAGGATCTCCTCAAAGCGCCGCGGCTTGCGGAAGGCGTCGCAGCGTTCCAGCAGGCGCACGGTGGCGGCGGGGCTGAAGTCGATGCTGCGGTGGATGTGGCCGTGTTCGCGGGCCACCACCTCGGCGAGCTCGCGGCAGTCGGTGGGCACGCGCAGGCGCTGGTTGACGGCGCGCAGCAGCGCCACGCTGCGGCCCTCGTGGCCCGTGTGGCGGGGCAGCACCTCGGGCGGCGTGGTGCCCTTGCCGAGGTCGTGGCCCAGGCAGGCATAGCGCACCGGCAGCGCGGCACCCAGGCGGGCGCTCATGTCCAGCACCATCATCAGGTGCACGCCCGTATCCACCTCGGGGTGGTAGTCGGCGCGCTGGGGCACCCCCCAGAGGCGATCGACCTCGGGCAGCAGCCTGGAGAGCGCACCGCAGCCGCGCAGCACCTCGAAGAAGCGCGAGGGCCGCGCCTCCATCAGGCCTCTCGCCAGCTCTTGCCACACGCGCTCGGGCACCAGCGCGTCCACCTCGCCCTCGGCCACCATGCGGCGCATCAGGGCCTCGGTCTCGGGCGCCACGCTGAAGTCGGTGAAGCGGGCCGCGAAGCGGGCCAGCCGCAGGATGCGCACCGGGTCCTCGGCGAAGGCGGGCGACACATGGCGCAGCACCTTGGCGGCCAGGTCGCGCTGGCCGCCGTGGGGGTCGATCAGGCGGCCTGACGCGTCGCGGGCGATGGCGTTGATGGTGAGGTCGCGGCGCAGCAGGTCGTCTTCCAGCGTCACGCCGGGCGCGGCGTGGACCACGAAGCCGCGGTAGCCGGGGGCGGTCTTGCGTTCGGTGCGGGCCAGCGCCACTTCCTCGCGCGTTGTGGGGTGCAGGAAGACGGGGAAGTCGCGACCCACCGGCAGGTAGCCGGCGGCGACCAGCGCCTCGGGCGTGGCGCCCACGGCCACCCAGTCGCGGTCGTGCACCGGCAGGCCGAGCAGGGCGTCGCGCACCGCGCCGCCGACTTCGTAGAGCTCCATGCGGAGAGTTTAGGAGCGCGGCCCAGCCCAGCCCCGCGCCCCCTTCAGCGCCGGCTGCGGTAGGGCTCGTCCTCGGGCACGAACTTCTGCTCGAGCAGGGCCTCGGCGATCCAGGCGGCCGGGCCGGGCGCGGCCAGCAGGCGATCGGCGTAGGCGCGGCTGCCCTCGCCGATGGGCACGTCGTAGCTCCTGAAGCGCAGCGCCACGGGTGCGAAGAAGGCGTCGGCCGCGCCGAAGGCGCCGAAGAGGAAGGGGCCGCCGCTGGCCTGCAGCGCCTCGGCCCACAGGGCCTCGATGCGCGCCACATCCTGCCGCAGGGCCGGCTGCTCGGCGCACAGCCTGGGGCCGATGTCCGGCATCGAGAGCTCGATGTTCATCGGGAAGGCCTGGCGCAGCGCGCCAAAGCCCGCGTGCATCTCGGCGCAGACCGATCGGGCGTGGGCCCGGGCGCGCGCCTCGGTGGGCCAGACACCGCGGTCGGGGAAGCGCTCGTGCAGGGTCTCGACGATGGCCAGGCTGTCCCAGACGGCCTGGCGTTGGGGGCTCGATTCGTGGCCTTGGGCTTCGGAGCCGGGTTGGCCGCTATCGCCAACATCGCCATCGTCACCATCTTCAATCAGCACCGGCACCCGCCCCGCCGGGCTCCAGCGGCGCACGGCCTCGCCGAAGGCTTCGGGGCCGAGGGTGAAGCGGACCATCACCTCCTCGAAGGGGATGCCCAGGCCCTTCATCAGCACCCAGGGTCGCATCGACCAGGAGGAGTAGTTCTTGTTGGCTATGGCGAGTTGCATGGCCTTGCGCCTTGCGCTTTGGAGGATGTCAGCCCCGACCCGCCCCCATTCGCCAGGCTTCCGTCCGCGCTGCGCTGTCCTGCCCGCCCAGATAGCCCGGCACCACGGCCTTGAGGTCGGCCGGCGTGATGCCCAGGTCGCCCAGCCCCGGCAGGCGGCCGGTGGCGACGTTGGGCACGCTCATGGAGTCGAGGTTGTCGGGCGACATCAGCGGCTCACCCGGCATCAGCCCCATGAGGCGAGCCTGCAGACGCCCGAGCGCATCGGGGAGGGCCAGCACCCAGCGCGGGTGGCCCGACCAGCGCCCGGCCAACAGCACCAGGTCGGCCAGGGTGTAAACGGCCGGGCCGGCGCATTCATAGGTGTGGCCGGCGGTGGTCGGGTCCAGCAAGCAGCGGGTGATGGCCTCGGCCACGTTTTCCACCCACACTGGCTGGAACTGCGCCCCGGCGCCGGCCAGGGGCACGATGGGTGCCAGCCGCTGCAGCTGGGCGAACACGTTCATGAAGCGGTCCCGCGCACCGAAGATCACCGAGGGGCGCAGCACGGTGAGCTCCATCGAGCCGGCCGCCGCCGCGGCGCGCAGCACCGCCTCGCCCTCGGCCTTGGAGCGCAGGTAGTTGGACGGCAGGGAGGCGGCGTCGTCCGACACCCCCAGCGCGCTCACCTGCACCAGCCGCCTCACGCCCGCGGCCGCGCAGGCCCGGGCGATCGTCTGCGGCAGCGCCACATGCGCGCGGTGGAAGGCCGCCGCGTCGCCATGCAGTATGGCCACCAGGTTGACCACCGCGTCACAACCGGCCATCAGCCGGGTGAGCTGGGCTTCATCGTGCACGTCGGCCTGCACCAGCTCCACCGTGGGCAGGGTGCGCAGGTGGGCGGCGCGCTGGGGGCGGCGGCTGGGCACGACGATGCGCGATCCCTCGTCGCCGAGATGCTGGACGAGCTTTTCGCACAAGGCGCTGCCAACGAAGCCGGTGCCGCCGAGGATCAAGAGGTTCATGTGGGGGACGGGTGAAAGGAAGGCAGAAAGGCGATCTCAGGGCAGCGCCGCGTTGGCCGCGCTCAGGGGGCTCCCGGCCGGGCCGATGACCGCGCCCAGGCGCGCCCGCAGCGACTGCGGCTGGCCACTGAGCAGGGCGGCGTAGTCGGTGGCGTTGGAGAGCACCTTCTTGACGTAGTCGCGGGTCTCGGCGAAGGGCACGTTCTCGGCCCAGGCGGCGGCGTCGATCACCGGGCCGTCGCGCCACTTGCGCGGGCGACTGGGGCCGGCGTTGTAGCCGGCGGCGGCCAGCGTCTGCGAGCCCTCGAAGCTGTCGAGCACCAGCTTGAGGTAGCCGGTGCCGATCTGCAGGTTGGTGTCGCGGTGGTTGATGCGCTCGGGGGCGAAGTCGATGCCGAGCTTGCGCGCCGTCCACTTGGCGGTGGCCGGCATCACCTGCATCAGGCCCGAGGCGCCCACGCTGGAGCTGGCGTCGGTGATGAAGCGCGACTCCTGCCGGATCAGGCCGTAGACATAGGCGGGGTCGACGCCGGCGTCCTTGGCGCGCGCCAGCACGTCCAGCCGGAAGGGCATGGGGAAGCGCTGCTGCATGTCGACCACGTCCCGGGTGCGCTCGCTGGTGTTGATGCAGCGGTCCCAGACCTCGCGGTCGCAGGCCAGTTGCGCGGCAGCCAGCAGCTCGCGGTCGCCCAGGCCGCGCAGCGAGAAATTCCACTCTCGCACGCCCTCGGGGCGCAGCCCGATGCCGATCAGCAGCAGCGCGCGCTGCAACCCCGGGCGGCCAGCGGCGGCGGCGCGCTCCTCGGCGCTGAGTGGCGCCGGCGCGGGCGGCAGCAACAGCGGCCGGCCCAGCTCCTCGGCGGCGAGCTTGCCGTAGAAGTGCAGCGGGCTCGCGATGGAGGCCAGCAGCTCGCGGGCCTGGGTGGCCGCCGGCGGTGCCGGCACCCGGTCCGCTGGCTTGCCGCTGGCGGGCTCGGGCTGTCCGTCGTTCGATGCCGCGGACCCCAGGCTCAGCGGCTTCTCGGCTGCCGGGGCTTTCGGCGGGGCCTGCTCGGCCGGCATGACGGCGGGAGCCCGTGCTGCGGCATCGGCCGCCAGCGCCTGCAGCGCGCGGGCCTTCCAGTAGACCCAGGCCGGCTCGCGCTGCTCGGCGGGGCTCATCGCCTCGACCGCCTGCAGCACCTGGGGCCAGCGGCCAGCGCCGTCGGCGGCACGCAGGGCCGCGCGCAGCTTCCAGGCCAGGGTCTCGTCGGGCAGGCGCGTGGCGTCGCGGGCGTCCCGACCGCGCAGCATGGCGCGCTGGAAATGCGCGCTCGCGTCATCCGAGAGGTTCTGCGCCGATTGCTTGCCGATGCTGGCCCACACCCAGGCGGCGGCCTCGGCGGGCAGGGCTTCGGCCCAGCGGTGGGCCATCTGCTGCGCCGCGGCTTCGGGCTGGCTGGCGGCCAGCCGGATCAGCGCCAGCGCCGCCAGCTCGGCGCCCTGGCGTTTGCGGGCGCTGGCCTTGTGCGCCAGGAAGCGGGCCGGGCTGTCGCTCAGTTCGCCGATCGCGGCCGCCACCTCGTCGCTGATCAGCCCGCCGGCCTGGCGGGCCTGGCGCACGCGGTTGGCCTCCACTGCGAGGCGGGTCTTGCGCCAGACGTCCTCGGCGCTGAGACGGCGCGCCTCGAAGAGCGTGGTGGCCAGCAGCGCGCAGCCCTCGTCCGCGTCGCGCTGGGCCAGCCAGGCGTCGCGGCCGGCGGCGCCCACGTCCTCGCCGCCCAGGTGGCGCGTCAGCAAGGCGTAGCAGCTGACCTCGCGGTCGTCGTTCATCCGAAAGCGCGGGAACTCGGCGCGGAAATTCGCCCAGTCGCGGCGGTGGCCGAGCACCAGCAGCCAGTCGTTGCGCAGCCGGTCCTCGACATAGCTGCCGGGCCAGCGCTGGTAGAACGCCTCAAGCTCGGGCTGCTGCGCCTCGTCGAGCCGGGTGCTCAGCATCCAGTAGTCCACCCACATCGCCAGCGGGTGCTCGCCGGCCAGGGTGGCCGCGCGGGCGGCGGCCAGGCGGCTCTTGTCCTTCTTGCGCAGCGCGTCGCGGGCGTCGAGGACGGCCGCATGGCCCTTGGCCGGTGCGTCCAGGGCGGTGGCCGATTCCGTCTTGCCGCTGGCGGCGGGATCGGCCGGGGCGTTCGCCTTGGAAGGGCCCGCAGCCTGCGCCGGCACGGCCGCCAGCACCGCCATCGACAGCAGCCCCGCCGCGATGCGGCCCGCGAGCCCGAGCGCCGCGCGAACTCGCCCCTGCGGCAGGTGCGGGCCTGGGTCAGAAGCGGCGGGAAGGGTCGGGGTCATGAGGTGGCCGCTTGGGGGCCTTCGGGTTCGGCCGCTGTCGGTGGCGAGGCCGGGTCGAACCGGGTGGAGGCGCAGGCTTGAAGTGCGGTGTCGAAGGGCGGGCTGGAACAAGAGAGGGTGAAGAACAAAGGGGTTGAAGCAAGCGCCCTGAAGCTGCCATGGAATTTACTCCATGCCCTCTGCGCGCTCGCCTGGAAAACCCGCCGGTTCGTGGGGCCCACCATCCTCCAGCCGGTGTCGCCCCGGTTCATCGCCCGCCGATGCATCTCGTGGCCGGCCCGCGGCGCTTTGTCGCAAGGCGCTCGCGCCGGGTCTCCAGGCTGCCTAGAGTCCGCTCCATCGACCCATGGCCCAACCCGGAGAACACCATGCGCACCCCCCGTTTGACCGCCGCCCTGCTCGCGTTCCTGGCCTCCAGCTTCACGCTGATGTTAGCCCTCTCGCCAGCCTTCTTGTCCAGTGCCTCACCGGCGGCTTCGCTCGACCGCTCGGCCCTGCCCGCCCGGGCGGCCGAAGTCGCCCGGCTGTCTGCGGACTCAGCGCGGACGGCGACGCCGCCGGGGAGGGGGGCT